>NZ_MPJE01000076.1:0-61757 GCF_001975465.1 Chlorobium sp. KB01 | reverse complement strand
AAAAAAGCCTGCATCCATGCGCACAATAATCGGTACATCCTCACGGTACTCACACCGGATCTTTTCGACCATATGCAGCAGCATCTGATCGACCGTTTCACCATGGTTCGAATGCTTCTTGCCGCCACGGAATACCGCGTCCACCACATATCTACCCCAGGTCAACTGCAATGGCTGGAAGCCTTTCACCTTTTTGTACGTCGGTTGCACTCCGTGGCGCTTTTCAGCGTCGTCGTTGTCCAAAACCGTCGTGTCCAGACCCAGCATGATGACCTCCGGCTTGCTGTGCTTCAGGCGCCAGATGAAGAGAGCCTGCAGCAACGTTCTGAACAGGAAGATCCTGCAGAAAGAAAAGGCGCCGATGAAGCGCTTGACGACATGCGACGAAGCCAGTCGGCTGGCGCCAATCAGGTCGGCATGGGCTTGATCGGCAGCAAGCTGGTCGAAGCGGGTCAGATGACGGCTGGTGCCGTCCATGAAGAAGCTTACGATCTGCAGAAACAACTCCGTGACGGGAAGGCCCTTGCCGTTTTTGCGTATCTTGCCGAACAAGCGCTCGATAATCGGAAACAGGGCAATGTTGCGGAGATAGATGGCAAAGACACTCAATCCAGCTCTACCAGTCAACTGGTCATGAGTCGGCAGAATTGCGCTAATTTCCTGTTTCTTATTCCGCTGAATCCTGTTATCTTTTGCCATGAAGCTCTCCACCTGTTGGGTTGTGTTTTCTGTAATGGTAATTGCTACGTTACCCATTACAAGATAACACTTTAACTCTTCAGAAGAGAGCTTTTTTTATTCCAAATCGATCAAGTTAGGATATAGTTATGTTTGAAAGAGTAGTATAAGAGATCGGTTTTATCAATTCATAAAAATATAGAATAATATATTTTTGCCTGCAAGATGTGCTCATTGTGATTTGTATTTTTATGTCTGTTATATTTTTTTAGCCAATATGCGTTTTTTGCCCTCATATTGATGTATGAGTTATATGAGTGATTATCCAATGAAAAGAGTTGCCGCTGTTACCCTTGGATGCAAGTTGAACTATGCTGAAACATCATCCATACTTGAGAGCTTATGCAGTCAGGGATGGAAGCAATCATCAATCGAAGAGGGTGCTGAACTTATTATTATTCACACTTGTGCAGTCACGGCACAGGCTGAAAAGAAATGCCGTCAGAAAATCAGAGGGATCATACGGAATAATCCTGACAGCAGAATAGCGGTTATAGGATGTTATGCACAGTTGAATCCGGATGCGCTTTCAGCAATAAAAGGGATTGATGCAATTCTTGGAAGCAAAGAGAAGTTTGCTATAAAATGGTATGACGATATTATGGCCGATGCCGTATCGCTTCCATTGGTAAAGGTGTCACAACATGGCTTGAAGGACGCTGTCTACCCCGGTTACTCTTCAACCTCTGTAGAGGGGCATGACCGAACAAGAGCATTTCTGAAAATACAGGATGGATGTGATTATGGCTGCTCCTACTGTACCATTCCACTGATCAGGGGGTGTTCAAGATCGCTTCCGCCGGAAGAGATCGTTGCCCGGGCCATGATACTTGCTTCGTCCGGATACCGTGAGATTGTGCTGACCGGCGTTAATATCGGTGATTACCTGGAGAACGGAGTCGGGCTCCCGGAGCTGTTACGTCGCCTTGAAAAGGTTCCTTTCAGCCGTATTCGCATCAGTTCCATAGAGCCTGATGTTGTGGACAGCGAGTTCATAGAACTGGTTGCGAATTCGAAAACCATTGTTCCTCATCTGCATATTCCTCTTCAGAGCGGTTCTGATCGCATTCTCAAAGCTATGCGTCGCCGCTATGATACAGCGCTGTACCGTGAGAGAATAAGAGAGGTTGCAGCTCATATCTCCGATTGTTCGATCGGAGCGGATGTGATGGTTGGCTTTCCCGGTGAGAGCGAGGATGATTTTCTGCAGATCTGCCGGTTTATTGAAGAACTTCCACTTGCCTATCTGCACGTTTTCAGTTGTTCCATACGACCCGGAACCGCTCTTGCCCGCCAGACAGCGAGCCGGGAGCTTATTGCGGTTGCTCCGGCAGAAATTGCCCGTCGCAGCAGGGTGCTGAATGATCTTGGACGCCGCAAGGAGGCGGCTTTCAAGGAGCGCTATATCGGGACGACGTGTATGGTGCTTTTTGAAGCGTGCCGGCAGGAGATCAATGGCATCCCGCAATCCTGCGGATACAGCCGTAACTATCTTCGGGTGCTGGTCGACCGAGCAGGCAGAGGAGAGGAGTACTCGCTGTGCGGAAGAGAGCTGCCCGTGCTGATTCAGCGGCTGGATGAGGATTTGAATTTACAGGGGAGACTGTTATCTTGATTTTTAATTTTTTTTACTGGCCTCAACAAGCTGTCATCAACAATTAAATCCTGCAATCCATGCCCATTAGATCCCGTATCCGTTCGATTCCCGATTATCCGAAAAAAGGGATTCTCTTTCGTGATATTACCACCCTCATCAAGGACCCGGTGGGTTTCAGGCTGGTTATCGATAATCTGACACAGCACTATCTTGAAAATGGAGTTGACTTTGATGTGATTGTCGGTATCGAGGCACGGGGATTTATTATCGGCGGAGCACTCTCCTATACGCTGGGCAAGGGGTTTGTGCCGGTCAGAAAGCCCGGTAAGCTTCCTGCAGATGTTGTCTCCCAGAAGTATGAACTTGAATATGGTACCGACAAGATTGAAATTCATGTAGATGCTCTCAAGCCTGGCCAGAAGGTTCTGCTTGTAGATGATCTGCTTGCTACCGGAGGAACAGCTCTTGCTGCGGCAGCTCTGGTTGAAAAGGTCGGTGGTGTTGTTGCTGAAATGGCTTTTATCGTTAACCTTCCCGATATCGGCGGTGAGCGGAAAATTCTGGAAAAAGGATACAGTGTCTACTCTCTTACCGATTTTGAGGGAGAGTAACGATTGCGGTGAGTAGTAGCGCGAGTGCAACCACTCCTGCTTTCCGGTTGATAAAGGGTTATTTTCGCCTCATTGATAACGGGAACAGGGCAGAGCACTTTTTTGAAGCGGAATATCATGAAACGGCAGTTCCGGCTGCCGTTCATTTTTTATACCTGTCGGATAAACGGCGGCTTCAGTTCTTTGCCTGATAGTTTTCTCTGCCATGGTTTTGCCGTATTACCGGGTAGCGTATCGTCCTGTTTGGGTCAGGAAGAGTGCCGATCAGAAATAAAAAACCCTAAGCCCTGTGTTGAGCCCGAAGTGCTGTATGGTTGATACGGAGCAGTTTCTCTCTTGAAACTATTCGCCACCGGATTTCAGACTCTCGCTTACAGCATGCTTGAACTCTTTTGAAATCTTGAACGTCGGTACGTTTTTGGGATCAACCGTTACCTTCTCGCCCGTTCTCGGATTGCGTGCCTGCCGCAAATTCTTGTATCTGATGTTGAAAGAGCCGAACCCCCTGATTTCAATCCGTTTTCCGGATTTCAGTGAGTCAATGATGCTTTCGAACAGGCAGTCAACGACAGATTCTGTTTCGTTTTTCGTCAGACCTGTTCTGTGGGCAATAACATTGACCAGATCAGCTTTTGTGGTTGTGTTTCCCATAGTGATAAATGGCTTAGGTTATTGTTATGTATCAGCTTATTTAAACCACATTTGAAGAGCAACAATTCCCATAAAAATTGCAAAGGCTTTCCGGAGTATATCACCGGGCATCTGTGCAGCTATTTTTGCGCCGAAAAAAGCTCCGGCAAAAAGACCCGCAGCTACAATCAGCCCTATCCAGATGTTCTCCGCTGAAATTTTCCCGGCACGATAATACTCTATGACGCCGAGCACTCCGACCGGGAGCAGTAGTGCAATCAGTGACGTTCCGACAGCACTCTGCTGCGTCATACCGAAGAGCAGAACCATTGCCGGTACAATGATCACGCCACCGCCGACTCCGAACATTCCGGAGAGCAGTCCTGCAAAAGTTCCGATAGCAAGCAGAGCAACAAGCTGCATACGATTCTCTTCTCCCGGTTTCCCTTTTTGGTGGCTTATGATGTTGCCAGGCCCACAGCACGCTCTGTATGGCCTATAATTTCCCCGATCTCCTTCGCATTGAGCGACTTCTTTTCAATGAGGAGTCCGGCAAGCCGATGGAGAATATCCCGGTTTTCACTGAGAATCTTTTTGGCATTTTCCATGCACGACATAATGATGTTACGGACTTCCACATCAATCTGGAGGGCAGTCTCTTCACTGTATTCGCGTATGTGGGAGTAATCCTTGCCCAGAAAAACCTCCTTGTGACTGTCGCCATAGTTAATCGGACCGAGCTTGTCGCTCATTCCCCACTGCCGCACCATTCTGCGGGCGATATCGGTAGCTTTCTCAATATCGTTTGCCGCGCCGGTGCTGCTCTCCTGAAAAACAAGCTCCTCCGCCACTCTTCCTCCGAGGGCATAGGTGATCATGGCTTGCAGGTACTCGCGGTTATGGGTGTAGCGGTCTTCAAGAGGCAGATAAGCCGTCAGACCGAGACTGCGGCCTCTTGGAATGATCGTTACCTTGTGAATGGGATCTGATCCTCTTGTATAGCTTGCAACCAGAACGTGACCGGCTTCATGATATGCGGTAAGTTTTTTCTGTTCGTCAGAAATAATCATGCTTTTTCTTTCCGGTCCCATCAGAATCTTGTCGCGTGCCTGCTCGAAATTATCAGCGGAAATAAGATCCTGTCCGTTCCGTGCGGCCAGCAGTGCAGCTTCATTGACAAGATTTGCCAGGTCGGCACCCGAGAATCCCGGAGTGCTTTTTGCCTGGACTGTGATATCGACATTTTCAGCAAGAGGGGTGTTTCGCGTATGGATGTTCAGTATGGCTTCGCGTCCCCTTATATCGGGTTTGTCAATGGTGATCTGACGGTCAAAGCGGCCCGGTCGCAGAAGGGCAGTGTCGAGCACATCCGGGCGGTTTGTTGCGGCAATCAGGATCACATTTTCGCTTGTGGTAAAACCATCCATTTCAACCAGTAACTGGTTCAGTGTCTGCTCCCGCTCATCATGACCTCCGCCAAGTCCGGCTCCGCGGCTTCTGCCAACCGCATCGATTTCATCAATAAAAATAATACAGGGTGAATTTTTCTTTGCCTGTTCAAAGAGATCCCTTACTCTGGCCGCGCCAACGCCAACAAACATTTCGACAAAATCCGCACCGGAGATAGAGAAAAAAGGAACCTTTGCCTCACCGGCAATGGCTTTGGCCAGAAGCGTTTTTCCTGTGCCCGGAGGGCCGAGAAGAAGCACCCCTTTAGGTATTTTCCCCCCTATTTTCTGGAATTTCTCGGGATTTGTCAGAAATTCAACCGTCTCCTGCAGCTCTTCAATTGCTTCGTCAACTCCGGCGACATCCTTGAAGGTTGTTTTTACATCAAATTCGCTGACGAGTTTGGCGCGGCTCTTGCTGAAGCTGAAAATGTTTTTTGACTGGGCGCCATTCTGGCTGTTCATGCGCCTCATAAGCAGAAAATAGATCACCCCAAAGATAATCCATGGAGCAAAGAGGACGAGAAAGGTATTGATGCCGCCCGATCCATCCTCAACCTTGACTCTTATGCCCTGGTCGGTGAGGAGGTCGGCCTGCTCGGTAGAGAACGAAGGGAGCCGCACTGAAAAGCGGTCACTTTGGAGGGATGTTTTGTTGACAAGCTGTAGTTGAACAGGGTTTTTCAGCTTGACATTCAGCAGGGCGGATTTGTCCTCCATGGTCTTGACGCTCACCTCGCTTGCCAGCGTTCTTGCAAGAATTGAGCGGTATTCATTATAGGTGATCTCCGGAGCTTCGCTGCCTGAAAAAAATCGCTGAAAAACAAAGAGCATGATGAGTGCCATCATCATGAAGAGGAGCAAACGGGGAAACTTTCCCTGCGGGTTTTCGCTTTTTCCCTGAAACCATCCGGGGTTGCGATCTTCATCGCTCACCGGCTTGAATCTGTTTCCGGAATCATCTTTTCCTGACTTCTTTACAGGAGTTTTTGCCATAAAGTGTGTTGTGTTATAATATAAAATCTAACTTAATACAGTTAAAGTAATTAAAAGTAAAACTGCAAAGGAAAACAAATAGTTTATTTCAACTGCCATTCCGGAGAGAGAATTGCTGTTTATCACTTATTTTTAACAGTTTGGGGATAATCATTTATCATTCACTCTGAAAAAAGCAGCTACTTTTTCTTAAATTCATTGCTCTTGCAATAGTTCACTGTCCATTAACCATAACAGTTCGACGCTCATTATGCTTGGAAAACGGGTCAGGACCAGGTTTGCTCCTTCTCCTACAGGATATTTGCATGTAGGCGGACTCAGAACCGCACTCTACAACTATCTGTTTGCAAAAAAAATGGATGGGGAGTTCATTATCAGAATTGAAGATACAGATCAAACAAGGAAGGTAGAGGGCGCGGAGAAAAATCTTGTCAGAATGCTTGAATGGGCAGGCATTATTGCAGATGAAAGCCCGGAAAAAGGTGGAAATTTTGGCCCCTATGTCCAGTCCGAGAGGCTTGACATCTATAAGCGTTATTGCGATCAGTTGCTTGAGGACAACCATGCCTACTACTGTTTCGCCACTTCGGAAGAGCTGGAAGAGAACCGTCAGTTGCAGCTGAAGCAGGGTCTTCAGCCAAAATATAACAGAAAATGGCTTCCTGAAGAGCTGGGAGGTTCGGTTCCGGCAAGTGAGATCCGGAAGAGACTGGATGCAGGTGATCCCTATGTCGTCAGGATGAAAGTGCCTGATTACGTCTCTGTCTGGTTTGAAGATATTATACGTGGTCCCATAGAGTTTGATTCGGCGACTATTGATGATCAGGTACTGATGAAGTCGGACGGTTTTCCGACCTATCATTTTGCCAGTGTCATTGATGATCATTTGATGGAGTTTACCCACATTATCAGGGGAGAGGAGTGGCTTCCTTCGATGCCGAAGCATCTTTTGCTCTATGAGTTTTTCGGCTGGGAGCCTCCTAAGGTGGCCCATCTGCCCCTGTTGCTCAACCCTGATCGCTCCAAGCTCAGCAAACGGCAGGGTGATGTTGCTGTTGAGGATTATGTCCGCAAGGGTTACAGCAGTGATGCGATAATCAATTTTGTTGCCATGCTCGGCTGGAATGAGGGAGAGGGAAGTGAGCAGGAAGTATACAGCATGCAGGAGCTTATTGAGAAGTTTTCACTTGAGCGGGTTGGCAAAGCCGGTGCCGTATTTAATGTTGACAAGCTCAACTGGCTTGAAAAGCAGTATATCAAGCAGCGTCCTGCTGAGAAGATTCTCGGAGTTATCAAGCCAATTCTGGAGGCGGAACTTGAACAGAAAGTTTCGCTGATGCCGCTGGAGGTCATCACCGGTGATGAGTATCTGAATAAAGTAATCGAGCTGATGCGTGAGCGGGTAGGATTTGAGCATGAATTCGTAACCTTTTCTCCCTATTTCTTTTTTGAGCCTGAATCCTATGACGAAGAGGCAGTCAGGAAAAGGTGGACGGCGGATACCAATGAGCTGTTGCGGGAATTTACCGATACGCTCTATGCTCTTGAATCGTTCAGTGCAGAGAATATCGAGGTAAAACTCAAGGAGTTCGTTGCTCCGAAAGGGCTGAAAGCTGCGGCACTGATCCATCCGTTGAGAATTCTTGCCTCCGGAGTCAGTTTCGGCCCGAGCCTCTATCATATGCTTGAAGTGCTTGGCAAGGAGACGGTACTTCGCCGTATTCTGAAAGGGATTGAACTGATTACGTTTTCAGAATTGCCCCTGGAGTAACCGTGCTGGCTGAGGCGGCTCGCCTGGTTTTTGTTTTTTCTTTTGGTGAAAAAAAATTTATTTCTATATTTTGCCTCTTGTTGGATGGACAGGTAGCTCAGTTGGTAGAGCAAAGGACTGAAAATCCTTGTGTCGGGGGTTCGATTCCCTCTCTGTCCACATCGGTCGATCATAGTTTCACTGATACTGCTCCGCTGCAACTATTCATGTCCTCTTCTTTTTCCCTTCTTTGTTCAATACCGTGTAGTGCAGTGTCACATAAGGGCACCTCTATGTTATGGTCTGAACACTATCAGCATCCAGCATGAATATTACCACTGAATCAAGTCAGGAACTCTGGCATGATATCCAGGAACCAGGAGCTTACGAGTGGTGGTATTTTGATGCTGAAGACAGAGAGAGCGGCCTCTCCCTTGTGCTCATATGGTTTTCCGGCTTTCCTTTTTCCCCTTACTATACCACTCATTACGAGAACTGGAAAAATCAGTTAACCTCCGAACTTCCTCTTGCATCCGACTATGCCGGTTTCAGTTTTCAGTTATATGAAAACGGAGTGGAGACTCTGAATTTTATCAGGGAAGGAGGTGCAGACCTTTTTGAGAGCAGCCGAACAGATATCGGCGTCCGGTTTGAAAAGAACCGGTTTTCCTTTAATCCATTGACCGATGAGTATACTCTGGATATCGATTTTGTCTTTCCCGCCCGAAGAAAAGCATTGAAAGCCTCACTGCTCTTCAAAGCATGCCAAAGAGTGGTCTATGAAAAAAAAGACAGCAACAATCACGGAGAGGTGCCTCTTCACCAATGGCTGTTAAGTGTGCCGAAGGCCGATGTTCAGGGTTCTATCTCCATTACGGAACAGCAAAGCGGAAAGTTGCGCACGATCCCCGTCAGAGCCATCGGATACCATGATCATAACTTTGGCGCCGTTCCCATGCAGGAGTATATATCCCGATGGTACTGGGGACGGGCGTTTTCCGATGCCTTTGACCTCATCTATTATGCTATCTATTTCAGAAGCAATGAGTATCAGCCGCTTACCCTGCTGCTGCTGCATGATAATGAACGTGAAACGGCAACTATTTATGACACGGTTAAAATCTGCGAAAGCAATTTCAGAAAAGGCTTTTTTTCACCGCGTCACAGCATGAATCTTGCGCTGAAGGAAGATCGGGTTTTTCTTGAAATCCATAACGACAGGGTTCTGGATGCCGGACCGTTTTACCTGAGGTTCTCTTCGGAGATATCACTGCAGGTTGATGGACGCAACATTGAGGGAATACGCGGCATTTCGGAGTTTCTGGACCCGGTCCGTCTTCAGTCTAAATTTATGCGTTTTTTCACCAGAAGCCGGATATGGAGGGATGGAGAGTGTTCGGTAATGTACAAGACCTATAATGGGTTTAAACGGTTTATTGATTGGAATAATCGGTGAAAAAATTATAAATTCACACTTCATTCAAGCCGGAAAAGTCAGCTATGAAGTGCTTTCGGTTCACTTACAGGTGCAGCACTGGCGTGACGAGGTTTGCAGGATATTGTTAAACCGCCGTGCGGTTTTCGCCTTTTTGATTTTATAACAATACTCTTAACAAGGAGATAGATCGTAATGGCACAACAAGGTAATTTCAAGAGTCCATCAAGGCTGGGCACACTTGGAGATGGTGCTCCACTCTCATCACCCGGATCAGTTTCCGCCGGAAAGCCCCGTGAAGAGGGATTGAAAGGAGTCGACTTCGAACGTCGCAGTTTTCTCGGAAAAGTGGTAGGGGGGATAGGCGCCGCAGTAGCTGTTTCGACTCTCTATCCTGTTGTGAAGTTTCTCATTCCCCCGGTATCAACTGTTGCAAGCAAGAATGAAATTGTTGTTGGCAAAGCCTCCGAGGTTCCGGTCAACAGTGGCAAAATCTATCAGTTCAACAAGGATAAGGTACTTGTCGTTAATAATAATGGAACACTGACGGCAACAAGTGCCGTTTGCACGCATCTCGGATGTCTTGTGCATTGGGACAGTGCCGCCAATAATATTTCCTGCCCCTGTCACGGTGCAAAATACAAAGAGACCGGTGAGATCATTTCCGGCCCGCAGCCTCTGCCACTGCCCCCGTTCAAGGTCAGGGTTGAGGGTGAAGATCTGATAGTCACGAAAGCGTAACTTTTAATTATTGAAAACCAACGGAGTCAGGAAATATGGCTGAAAACAATGAGAACGCTTTGGCAGGAAATGCTCCGGCCAAGCCGAAACCCGCTGCTCCGGGTGCCGCTAAACCGGCAGTTTCAGGCGCAGCCAAACCCGCTGCTCCGGCAGCAGCAAAGCCCGCAGCCCCGAAAGGCGGCGTCTATAAACCACCGGTAGAACGCCAGGAGACGAATCCGTACAAGGATTCCCGCTGTTGCTCCCTCAATGCATGGTTTGCCGAGCGCTTCCATGTTCTTATTCCGGTTATTGATTACCTGAAGAAAAAGGAGGTTCCCCAGCACCGTCACTCCTTCTGGTACTATTTCGGCGGCCTGACTCTCTTCTTCTTCCTTATCCAGATCATTACCGGTCTGCTGCTCCTCCAGTACTACAAGCCGACTGAAGCGGAGGCCTATGCATCATTTGTCTTTATCCAGAGAGAGGTCTCCTATGGCTGGCTTGTTCGCCAGGTTCATGCATGGTCGGCCAATCTTATGGTCTTCTCGGTATTTATTCACATGTTCAGTACCTTCTTCCTGAAGTCCTACCGTAAACCCCGCGAATTGATGTGGCTGAGCGGTTCAGTGCTTTTTGTGCTCACCCTCGGTTTCGGATTTACCGGATATCTGCTTCCATGGAATGAGATTGCCTACTTTGCCACACAGGTTGGTACGGAAGTACCCAAAGTGGTTCCCGGCGGTGCATTTTTAGTCGACATCCTTCGTGGAGGTGAACAGGTTACCGGTGAAACCCTTACCCGTATGTTCTCCCTGCACGTTGTGCTGCTTCCGGGTCTTCTTCTTCTTTTTCTTGCAGCCCATCTGCTTCTGGTGCAGGTGCTCGGCACCTCTGCTCCGATAGGTTACAAGGAGTCCGGACGCATTAAAGGATACGAGAAGTTTTTCCCTACCTTTCTTGCCAAGGATGCTGTCGGCTGGATACTCGGTTTTGTACTGATTATCTATCTTGCAGTGGTATTTCCTGGAGAGATTGGTCTGAAGGCCGATCCGCTCTCACCGGCACCTCTCGGTATCAAACCGGAATGGTATTTCTGGGCCCAGTTCCTGCTTTTGAAAGATTTCAGTTTTGAGAATGGCGAGTTCTATGCCATTATCTTCTTCACTGTCGGTGCTATTTTCTGGGCACTTGTCCCCTTCCTTGACAAGCGCGCATCACGCGAAGAGAAAAGCCCTGTGTTTACCATCATCGGTATTCTCTACATTGCAGCTCTGCTCATTAACACCTACCGTGTGTTTGCCGAGTATGGCTTCTAAGAGAGAGATCTCTTTTTACACCAAAGCGAAAAGCCCGGGTTGTCCGGGCTTTTCGCTTTTCCTGTCGATTTACTTGCAGGGGAGCGCATTACAGCGAGAGTGCTTCAGGGCTTTCTATGCAGCAGCTCTCCCATCTCATATCCTGCAAGGAAGGCTTGCATCTCAAGACGCTCTTCTGCTTCGACCCATTCGGTAATCGTACCGGCGGATGGAGTCTCCGGTGCGGCAGAGGGCGCATGATCCGGTTCCTGCAGCAGTGTCAGCAGAGCGAACCATGCGGTGAGCACGCTGAAGCGGTGTTCACGGAACCACTGTTTGCCATGTCGTTCGTCAAACTGCAGCATCCGGCCAAAATGGATGGTGTTGGCTGATGCAAGTGTTTTCAGCATGATGTCAAAGCATCCCTCAGGATTTTGCAGGTCGAGTTCCGGTAGCTGCGCAAGCAGGCAGCAGAGCAGGTCGGGCAGGTTTTCGCCTGGAATGCCGATAACACCTTTTTCAGGATAGAGTGCAGCAAGCGCATCGCTCATCAGAAGGTCGTCAATGATATTCGATCGTAAAGCTCCTGATGAATGAAGCATCTCCTGCAGCGCATGAAGCAGAATCCAGTGACGGATTACGGTGTAGTATCCCGATGCATTCTCTTCGATCAGGGCAAGAGCTGTACGAATCTTCTTTGACTCAGCCTGTAGTGGTAAAAGGGTTGCAAGGTCCAGTGCTTTGCGGTAGAGCAGTATGGCCTTTGCTGCCAGCTCTTCAGGAACCGTGACCGTTGTTTCCATCAGTTCGCCGAACTGAACCGCAACTGTTCCGAGCAGAGCGGTGAGCTGTGTTTCAAACACCGCAAACGACTCTTCAGTGAGCGGGCTTTCTTTCAGAGGAATAAACTTCTCATCGGCAAGCTCTGCCATGATGATCCTGTGCAGCGGAGAGAGGCTCATGGTCAGTGCCGCACGATCAATTGATGCGGCTCCGGCTCCGTTCAGCTCAAGCGCAATCCGGTCGTAGGGCATCAGTTTTGAGGGTCGAACCTCCCTGAAGTCAAGGAATACATTGTATTTGTATCCGCTCAGTGCAACCATGAGCCCTTGCTCGGCAATTTGAGTGTTGGAACGGATAAACTCCATGTTGCTGGCATGATCCCTGAAGATGACGTAGGTGTCGGCCTCTGTGCCGAGCGTCAATCCTTCGGCCAGTGAGCATTGCTGTATTTCGTTATTTTGGAGGTAGCCGACCGATCTGTTTACCCATCCGGTAGCCTGCTCAAAGCAGTTGTTGAAGATCACGAGAGCCTTTTCGTTGCCGAGGCGGTTGGAGTAGGCAAAAATATTCTCATTGACCGACCCTTCAGGCGAGTAGACGTCATAGAGGAAAAAGTTGCATACCTCAGCAAAGAGCGGGCGCTTTTTCATGATGGGGAAGATCTCCCGGTAGTGTCGGCTGACAAGGTTCTCATCAGGTTGTTCATCGTAATAGGCCTTTGCATACTCCATGCCGTATTTTTCCGTAAAACCCTCAACCTGACCGTGGCCGAACATGGGCAGGCCGGGTGTGGTAAGCATCATTACGCATACACCGAAATATTTGTCTCCCCGACCGAACTGCGCAATGGCGGTATCCTCGTCAGGATTATTCATGAAGTTGACATAGCGCTTGAGGATCTCCGGATCAAATTCAAGAGTGTTTTTGATCAGGTAGCGGTAACTTGCGTTATCCTCCTTTTTCAGCATGTGCATGAATGCGCTGTTATAGACCCGGTGCATACCGAGTGTACGGACAAAATAACCTTCAAGCATCCAGAACGCCTCTGCAAGCAGCAGTGTATCAGGCACTTCACGCTGAATGCGGTCAACCACTTCACGCCAGAACTCTTCAGGTATTGCGGCATCGAACTCCGCCATGCTCATGGAGTTGGATGATCGGGACGGAACACCGGCGCTGTGGCCGTGGAGCGGAAACCAGAGCCGCTGGATGTGGCGCTTGGCAAGAACCATTGCGGCATCAAACCGGATAATGGGAAACATCCTTGCAACGTGCAGGATCTGCTGAATCACCCCCTCGCGCACCTCCGGGCTGAGAAAGTTCAACTGGGCTGTATCGTTCCATGGCATGTTGGTACCGTCATTGCCGTGGTAGATGTAGCGCGTATCACCGTTGAGGTAATCAACCCGCTTGAAGGTTACTGCCGCATCGCTGCGGTTCCAGTAACCATCTTCCAGATAGATGCCGTAACGCGAATCGCTGCTGAGGTTAGGCCCGGTGTAGGAGTAGTTGTAGTAGGGCGGCGTATTGGTTGACAGAAACCAGTCGGGGGAGTTCCGCACCAGTTCGGAATCCATGCCGGTATGATTGGGAACCATGTCGCTGGCCAGACGGATACCCCTGCTCTTTGCCCTGTGTCGGAGGTTCTCGTAGCCTTCGTAACCGCCGATATCGTCGGAGATCTCATATTTTTCGAGAGCATAAGCCGATGCTTTTGCTTCAGGATTACCATGGAGCTGCTTGATTTTCTGGGAGGCATGGCTTCGCTGCCAGAGGCCGATCAGCCAGAGGGCGGTAAAACCTCTGTCAGCCATCGCATCAAGTTCGGCATCGGGAATGTCCTGCAAGCGATAGATGGGGCGGTGGTATATTTTGCTGAGCTGGTCGAGCCAGACATAGGTGCTTTTTGCCAGCATGACCACTTCCGGCATCCAGGAAGAGTCGGTCGAATAATTTGCCGGAGCATCATCCAGTGAACTGTAACTTGGAATGTGAGCCTCTTTTTCAAACCAGTGCTCCTCCCTGCCGGCTTCACGCTCTCTGGCAATCTGTTCAAAAAAGAGATACTTGTCCTCATCTTCAATAAAATCTATGGCCCCGTCGAGCAGCTCCCAGAAGGGGGAGTCGCCAAGCAGTTCGGCCCAGTTGAGCCGGATATAGCGAAGCTGTTCAAGAATGGATGCGGGAGAGTGCCGTATCGGCTGGGTAAGCAGTTCAGCGAGGTCCATATTATCCGGCCCTACCGGGCCCATGGTTTTCATGGAGCTCTGCATGGTGGCAATCAGCTTCCGGTATGCCTGTTCGCGCATCAGCGCATGATCGGTCAACAGCTCGGAAAACTGGTCAAGCGCGGGATTCTGGTTATTGAGCCAGACAAGGAAGGACTCTTCAAGAACCTCACTCCTGTTTTCCTGACGGTTCAGCCAGTCGGCAGGCGTTTCAAAACCGCAGTATATTTTTTGGGTAGGAAAAGCGCTTATAAACCGGTTCATATACTCTTCCGGCGGCATTCCGTCAAGCTCTGTCCCCAGTTTGTTATATACTTTTTCAAGGAGGTCCGGCTGTCGGGAAGCCATTGATCTTGTCATGACATAGTGAAAGAGCTCGTGCAGCAGCTTCATGCCATGGAGCTGAGCGGGCAGAACCGGTTTCAGCCCTTCACCGCTCTTTTTTTTTAGATAATCATTGATGACGAGGGCCTGTTTTTCGGCCTTGATAAAGCTCTCCTTTCCGGCTGAAGGAAGGGAGAGGAACTCGGGATCAGTCAGATGAAAAAGTTCTCTGGCATTCCGGTTGACATAAAAGTGTTCTTTGTTCTGAAACAAGGTTTGGTTCTGCTTGATTGTCATAGTTGGAATGCAATGCCAAAGTATTAAACTGGTTGAAAGAGCAGCGCAGCTTTGTGGTTGTGAACAGCCGTTACTGACATGTCACAAGGTACGGAATTTCTGTAATAAAAATCAGGCTCTCGTGCTGAAGCTCTGCAAGGCAGAGCTTTTTGTGAGGAGAAGATCTCTCGTCGGAGAAGTGAGCCTGAAGAGGAAGCCCATTGCTGATGAGGTTATCTGATTTTCTTGTCGATGTATCGCTGCAGGTAGGTAAATCCAAGATCCTTCGCGGAGCGAAGTATATCCAGCCCTATTGCGGCCAGTGCTTTGCTATTTTGCGATGAAGATGACTCCTGTGCAACACAGGAGTCGGCCGGCATCGTTTTCCGGGGGTTTCTCGGGCCCTTGAGAGAGCGTGTAACCAAAAAACCTGCAATAAAGGTTGTTGCGACAGCCTTGAGGGGATAGCGTCGGACCAGTTCAACGGGAGAAAGCTCGGCTTCCAGATCATCCTTGAACTGACGGCTTCTCGCTTTTATCTTTGCTTCCTTTTCAGTAATCGTGTTCTGCAGCTCTTCTATGCGTGCCTGAATGCCGGAGAGATGTTCATTTTTTGTAGTCATGGACCGATAGGAGAATGTTCTGGATCATGTTTCTTAAAAGCAGAGGCTTGATTTTTGCAAAAAACAGAAAGGATGAAAGGAAAATAAGGCTTACCAGCAGATAGCCCAGCCAGGTGTGCCCGAGCAGTTCTCCTGCCAGGAGAGCCAGGGTTGTGATCAGATAGGCAAGGCCGATCAGCAGCACGACGCTGAGAATGACAACAGCGGAGAGCAGCGAAATTTTATCGGTCAGTTCAATCTTGACCAGTTCAATTTTTGCCTCGACAATATCAATGACATCTTCATAAGTCGATACTGCCGTCTCATTCAGGAGCTTATGTATTCCGGTGTTTTTGCGCGTCACCTGCGTGCTCTCTTTATGCTTTTCTCCCTCATGGTTCATCATATCCCTTCAGTTCAATGTCCTGTTATCGCTTTTTTCTGATGAGAAGTCCGAAAAAGGCAGCTGCTCCCAAGGTATAGAGCAGCGCTTTTGCCGGGTATTTTCTGACATACTCCTTTGCTGTCTCAACACTCTCAAGAAGTTTGTCGTAGGATTCGCTCTCCCTGAGTCGGGCAAATATTTCAGAGAGGGTTTCACCGATCTCTTTTACCTGATCCGGAATACTTGTCTCCTGCTGCGATGTTTTTACCGGTTCTTTCGGTTCACCGCTCTGTATGATCACCGGGACTTCCTGTTCCATAATTGTCTACAATCAGTTGATAAATTCCATTACAACGACATCTAAAGCAATATATAAAAACTCTGCGGTCTTTGCACGGCACTCTATCGTTCAGGAGGAGCGGGCTCTGCAGGCTACTGCAAAAGGCGTCCTCCGTCTACCGTTATGGTCTGGCCGGTGATATAGTCATTTTCAAGCAGAAAGATAATGGTTCTGACAATCTCAAGAGGATCGCCGAGCCGTTTGAGCGGAATTTTTCTGATCATCTCCTCTTCGGAGTCCATCTCCCTGTCGGGGTTTATTGTTACCGTCCCGGGTGCGACAGCATTGACCAGAACAGCAGGCGCAAATTTTTTTGCAAAGATTCTGATGAGATGGCGGATTCCCGCTTTTGATACGGTGTAGGGGGCAAAATTTTTCCAGACCAGCTCGGCCGAGATATCGGTCATGGCTATGATGCGCGAAACAAAAGGCTGTTTCTGCATAATTTTTACCGCCTCCTGCATGGTGAAGAACGTACCCTTCAGATTGGTATCGACCAGACTGTCCCACTCCTCTTCGGTCACATCAGGCAACGGGGTACTGAAAAAATTTGAAGCACTGGTAATGAGCAGGTCAAGCCGGTCGAACTGCCTTTGGAACGCTGCAAAAGCACGGGTGATCTCTCCGGCTTTTGCCATATCGCACTGCACCATACCCGATTCCGGACTTATCCAGCGGATCTTTTCAAGCAGCCCGGCAGCGGCCGCTTCAGAAGAGTGCCAGGTAAAGAACAGAGAGTAACCCTGACCGGCGACCGAGAGCGCAATTTCACTACCGAGTCGTCCGGATGCTCCGGTCATAAAGCATACTTTTCTGCCTGCGGTTGCCATCTTTATTCTGTTTAATCGCTGTTTCCGTAACACGCTCTTTCAGAGAGAAGTGTAGAGCGGCTTTCTCAGATTTTCGTCTGCCATACTATAAATGTCGCAAAAATTGCGGCAACTTTTTTCGGGTATTTACATGAATGAAATTTCTCTTTGTCGCTGAACTCCCTGAAGTCATTGATCTCCTTGTAGTCCTTTTCGTTCAATAGTCTTTAGTGGCTTTTTTGTTATTATATTATTCGTTGTATATCTGCTGAGTTGCATGGTTGCAACAGCTCGACCGGTAATCCAGAACAATGAAGGTGACATCTGATGGCTGAAACCATACTCCGGCTTGAAAACATCCGCCGGGAACTCGAACTCTCCAAAGATATTCGCCAGACCATCATTCCAAACCTTTCGCTTGAGATTCTGAAGGGAGAGTTTATTGCTATCACCGGTCCATCGGGTTCCGGCAAATCGACACTGCTCTATATGATGGGCGGGCTTGACAAACCGACACTCGGTACAGTCTGGCTTGACGGAGAGGAGATAACCGAAAAAAACGAGTCGGAGATGACCCGCATCCGCAATGAAAAGATAGGGTTTATCTACCAGTTTCATTTTCTTCTGCCCGAGTTCAATGCCGTTGAAAATGTGAGTCTTCCGATGATGATCAATGGACGGCGCAGCCGCAAGGAGATCAGGGAGCGGGCAATGCACCTGCTTGACATGGTGGAACTTCAGAACAAATATACCAACAAGCCAAGCCAGCTCTCAGGCGGTCAGCAGCAGCGGGTTGCCATTGCAAGGGCTCTGGCCAACGAGCCAAAATTGCTTCTTGGTGATGAACCGACCGGTAACCTTGATTCCCGATCAGCAGACAATGTCTACCAGCTTTTTGACCGGTTGAACCGGGAGTTAAGTCAGACCATTATTGTTGTGACCCACGATGAGGAGTTTGCCAACCGTGCAGGGCGGCGGATTCATCTTGTTGACGGAAAAATCGATAGTGACCGTCTGCTCAGAGCGTCAGCCGGGAAGCCGATTCAGGTGTGATCAGTCAGACCCTTTTACAAACGTATGCTATGCCGTTGTCACTCGATCAAATTAAGCTTACCCATCCCCATCTCCACCGGGCATTTTCATTGCTTGATGATGGTGAGCAGCATCTTCAGCGGATCAGTGAACTCGACCGGTACTGGCCGCTTGTGAAGCATCCTGTCAGAGAGGTTATTTTGCCTGCAGAGCAGCTTCCCGCCGATGTGCGTATAAGCGGTGAATATGACCTGATCTATGCAGGCGGGACGCTTGGTCTCCTGCATGCTGCCGTGATGGCAGGAACCTATGGCCGGAAGGTTATGGTTTTTGATCGCCGTCTGCCGGCAAAATCGACACGGGACTGGAATATTTCACGCCAGGAGCTGCTTAATCTCTCCGCAATAGGCCTTTTTACCGAAGAGGAGGTTGATTCCGTCATTGTCCGGAGCTATAAAACCGGATGGGTAGGGTTTTACAAGCCCGACGGCAGTCAGAAGCGGCTCTATATGGAAAATGTGCTTGATTGTGCGGTTGATGCCGACCGGTTGCTCGGCATGGCAGAGGCCAAAGTTCAGGCCTTTCCGGGATGCCGGGTGGTTGCAGAACGGTCGTTTATCGGTTGCTACCGGTTTGATGATCATATTGTTGTCGAGGTTGAGGACAAGCAGGGAAAGAGCCTTTTCTACAGGGCGAAGGTGCTGGTTGATGTGATGGGTATTCTCTCTCCTGTTGCAATGCAGTTGAACGAGGGGATGCCCCAGACCCATGTATGCCCGACAGTCGGCACCATTGCAAGCGGTTTTGAAAATGCGGATTTCGATACCGGTGAAATTCTTGTCAGTACCGCTCCGGCCGATACCACTTCGGGAACCGGGCGGCAGCTTATCTGGGAAGGGTTTCCTGCCGAAGCAAGGCAGTATATCACCTATCTATTTTTCTATGATGAGGTTGACTCCCCGAACGATAAATCACTGCTCGGGCTGTTTGAAACCTACTTCCGTACACTGCCGGAGTATAAAAAGCCCGGAAAGGATTTTGCGGTTCACCGCCCGGTTTACGGTATCATTCCCGCCTACTTTCATGATGGCTTTAACCGGACCAGAGAAATTGCCGATGACCGGATTATTCTCTTTGGGGATGCCGCTTCACTTGGCTCACCGCTCACCTTCTGCGGCTTCGGATCCATGGTGCGCAATCTGTCGCATCTGACCGCCGACCTTGACCGGGCTCTGAGTGACAACAATCTCTCGAAAAGGCATCTCGAAAAGATCAGCGCCTATGAGCCAAATGTTGCTTCGATGGCCAATCTTATGAAATATATGTGTTTTAACTCCGCCACCGATGAGCCGAACTTTGTCAATGATATGATGAACGAGGTTATGATTGTGCTTGATGAACTGCCCCGGCACTATCGTCAGGCGATGTTTCGTGATGAAATGAAGATCGAGGAGCTCATTCATGTCATGCTTCGTGTGGCCTGGCGATACCCCAGGGTACTGACGGCAACATGGGAGAAACTCGGCATTCAGGGCTCGCTTGGTTTTCTGAAAAATCTGGCCGGATGGGCCTGGTCTCCAGTCCGATAACCACTTGTCATCAATGACCGATATCATCAGTGCCAGTGAGGAGATTCTGCGGCTTCGCAGAGAGATTGAACGCCACAACCGGCTCTATTACCAGGAGGCAAAACCCGAAATCTCCGATTACGATTTTGACCTGCTTCTTGGGCAGCTTGTTGCGCTTGAGCAGCAGTACCCCGAACTTGTAACTCCCGACAGCCCCTCGCAGCGGGTTGGCGGTACCATTACGAAGGAGTTCACAGCTGTCCGGCACCGGGAGCCGATGCTGAGCCTCTCCAACACCTACTCGCTTGAGGAGGTTGAGGAGTTCTGCAACCGGCTGAGAAAGCTTCTTCTGCTTGAAGGAGTGCAGGAGCAGGAGCTGGTTGCCGAGCTGAAGTTTGACGGTGTTGCCGTCACGCTTCTCTATCGGGACGCTCTTCTTGTTCAGGGTGCGACACGCGGTGACGGAGTTCAGGGTGACAATATTACGGTCAATCTCAAAACCATCGCCACAATCCCTCTGCGGCTTGAGGGTTCTCTTGCCGGTGAACTTCAGGGGGAGGGGAGGGAGATTGAGGTACGGGGAGAGGTCTATATGCCGAAGCAGGATTTTGAACACCTTAACGAAACCCGCCCCGAAGAGGATCGCTTTGCCAACCCCCGCAACGCCACCGCCGGGACCCTCAAGCTTCAGGACTCTGCTGAAGTAGCCAGACGCAGGCTCTCTTTTGTTGCATACTATCTCAAAGGTCTCGGTGATGAAACCGCTTCGCATTTCTCAAGACTGAAGATACTCGAACGTCTGGGATTTCATACCGGCGGTCACTACCGGCTTTGCCGGGAACAGAACGAGATCAACCGCTTTATTGAAGAGTGGACCGAGAAGCGATGGAAGCTCCCTTATGAGACCGACGGTATTGTTTTGAAGCTCAATGATGTCCGGCTCTGGGAGAGGATAGGGGCGACAGCAAAAAGCCCCCGCTGGGCAATTGCCTACAAGTATCCTGCTCAGCAGGCGGCAACGGAGCTGCTTGATGTGCTCTTCCAGGTTGGCCGGCTTGGAACCATCACTCCGGTAGCAGAACTCAAGCCGGTTTTGCTTGCCGGTTCAACCGTATCGCGCTCCACCCTGCATAACTTCGATGAGATTGAGCGGCTCGGTCTTATGGTGCATGACCGTGTGATTATCGAGAAAGCAGGAGAGGTGATTCCAAAGGTGATCCGTGTCGTTCTCGCGGAGCGCCCGGTAGAGGCGGAGCCGATTATCGTTCCTGTTCTCTGTCCGGAGTGCAATGCCCCTCTTGAAAAGCCGGAGAACGAGGTGAGCTGGTACTGCCCCAATGAAGCGGAGTGCCCGGCTCAAATCAGGGGAAGGCTGCTTCACTTTGCTTCGCGCAACGCCATGGATATCAAGACACTCGGCAAGGCTCTGGTCGATCAGCTGGTCGGGATGAAGCTTGTTCGCGATGTCGGAGATCTCTACCTGCTCCAGGAGCCGCAACTTGAAAATCTGGAGCGCATGGGCCGCAAGTCCGCGCAGAATCTTGTTCGGGCTCTTGCCGAGAGCCGTGAAAAAAGTTATGAGAGGCTGCTCTACGCACTCGGTATCCGTCATGTCGGTCGTGCAACCGCCCGTGAGCTTTCGGCGGCATACCCTTCGCTTGATCTCCTGCGGCAGGCCGGCGAGGAGGAGCTTGCAACGGTTCCCGATGTCGGCCCGATTGTGGCACGCAGCATCGTTGACTTTTTTGCAAAGCCTTCATTGGCAGCCCTCTTTGAAACGCTGCGTGATGCGGGAGTTCAGGTAAGTGCGGCAGGAAAGCCCGAGCAGGTCAACCGGAATTTTGAGGGCATCAGCGTTATTTTTACCGGCGGGCTTGAGCGTTATGACCGTCAGAAAGCCTCCGAACTGGTTATTGAGCGGGGTGGCAGGGTGGTCGGTTCGGTCAGTAAAAAAACCGGCCTTGTTGTTGCCGGCCGTGATCCCGGAAGCAAGCTTGAAAAGGCGTTGAAGCTCGGGGTGAGGGTAGTATCAGAGGATGCGTTTGATGCAATGTTATAAATCTGATCCAGTATGGCAATGGCACCACATTACCGGGTGGCGATCTTCGGGTCGGCCAGAATTGAAGAGGGTGACCGGGATTATCAGGATGTTTTTGCGATTGCCAGAGGGTTGGCTGAAGAGGGGTTTGATATTGTGACCGGCGGTGGACCCGGGCTTATGCAGGCGGCAAATGCCGGTTCCCGAAGTGCCCGGTCAGAGAGCCGCTCAATAGGGCTGAACATCCGGCTTCCCCGTGAGCAGGAGCCGAATCCGTTTCTCGATATCAAGGAGGAGTTCCCCCTTTTCAGCAGTCGTCTCGACAACTTTATGGCACTTTCCGATGCCGTAGTGGTTGCCCCCGGCGGAATCGGTACACTGCTTGAACTCTTTTACGCCTGGCAGCTTGTCCAGGTGGAGCGAATCTGCGAAACGCCGATCATTCTTTATGGTGCGATATGGAGTGATCTTCTGAGCTGGCTGAAGCGTGAGGTGATGGAGCGCGGGCTTTTCAGTAAAGGCGATATGCACATGATTTTTCATGTGATGGAGCCGGAGCAGGTGGTAGAGCTGATTAAAAAAATCCATAGCGATCGCTTCAAGCAGGAGCATGCATGCAGGAACTTCTCGAAATATCGCAATGAGCTTGATGCACAGAACCAGTAACGATGCACGCGATGAAAGAGAAAAAACGGTATATGATGATCCTCTCGCGGCTGATGCTGACCGCTGCGGTGGTAGTTATAAGCTGGCAGGCAACGGTTCGGAGCGGAGTGAATCTGCATGTCGAAAACGGTGACAAGCTGCTTCACTTTCTGGCTTTTGCTGTGCTTGCCGTGCTTGTGGATTTTGCTTTTCCGAAGAGCCGCTTCGGGGTGTTCAAGATCATACCGCTCATTCTTTATGGCCTTGCCATTGAGTATGTGCAGTCATTTCTGCCCAGCCGTTCAGCCTCTCTGGCCGATCTTCTTGTCGATATTGTCGGTATAGGCAGTTACCTTGTTTCCATTCCGATGCTCCAGCGCCTCCCTCTGCTTCAGGCCCGCTGGGCGGTGTAATCTCTTTATTTCCGGGCTACGTAGAGAATAGAGGTTTCAAAGGTCATGGGGAAATAGTCCGCCTTGCTGAATCCTGCTTTGCGGAGGATTGCGGTGAATGCTTCAGCCTGTGGAAACTTTTCAACCGAGTGGGGCAGGTAGTCGTAGGCAAAGGTGGATTTGCTGAACAGACCCGCGATTTTCGGCAGAACCTTCTTGAAGTAGATGAGGTAAAGCTTTTTCATCACGTCGTTTCTCGGTATCATCGGCTCAATAATCAGGGTGTAGCCCCCCGGTTTGAGCACCCGGTGGAACTCCTGCATTCCCTTTTCAAGGTCTTCAAAGTTTCTTACGCCGAACCCCGCGCTGACTATATCGAAACTTGCATCATTGAAGGGGAGTTTTTCTGCATACCCCTCAAGAAACGTTATCTCCGGGTATTTTTTTCTTGCGAGCACCAGCATTTCAGGCGAAAGATCAAGTGCAGTAACCTTTGCCCCAGCTATTTTTGCCATGGAGGCAGCCAGATCACCGGTGCCGGTGGCGACATCAAGAATTTGAGGCAGAGGAGTGTTCTGCAACAGTTTTTTTGCCCTGCCGGTGGCGTTTGCCCTCCAGTAATTGTCTATTCCGAGGCTCAAGAGGTGATTTAAAAAATCATAGGTCGGAGCAACCTCATCAAACATCTGCTGAATCGAGGCTCTCGATTTGGTCCGGTTCAGGGATTTGGCGTTCTCTTTGGATTGATTTGCCATTGGTTCAGCTTTTTTTACCATATACCTCTTCCGGATTAAACATCAGCGTATCGCAGATATCCATGGTCATATCAGGGTTTGCCTTGCGATAAAAGCATGAGTGGTAGCCAACGTGGCAGGCACCACCTGTCTGGGATACTTTCAGGAGCAGGGTATCGCCATCGCAGTCGATAAGAATATCATGAACATCCTGCATGTTGCCGGATGATTCTCCTTTCAGCCAGAGCTCCTTGCGGCTTCGGCTCCAGTAGCAGGCTTTCTTTCTGTCGAAGGTCATTTGAAGGCTTTCGCGGTTCATCCATGCCATCATGAGTACCTTGCCGGTTTCATGATCCTGGACAATTGCCGGTACCAGTCCTTTTTCATCGAACTTTACGGTGTCAAGAAAGCTTTTCCTGTTATCTTGATTATCGCCCATTGATACTGTAGATTAAGTGTTTTTTATACCCCGGCCCCTCTTTTGGCGGCAGGAATCGAAAATGTTTTTAAAGATTGATAAAATTATGGAAAAACCAAGGTCGGAATGGAGAAATAGTGCAAAACATGTAACTTCCCAAAGCCGAATTATTCAGATAAACTATAAATGAATACCCTACAGAAAGTTTTTCCGAAATATTCCATAGCCCTTGGTGTTCTGTTTGTTATCACGGTGTTTTTTTTGATTACAAGGGGAAATACCGTTGATATTGAGGCCGGAGAGGTGACCAATGCTGAACTTGTCCAGGCGATCTATGCTACAGGGTTTGTTGAGGCGGAGTCGATAGCCAACCTCAATACAGAATTTTCCGGAACCGTCAGTTATATTGGCGCAAAGGAGGGCGAGTCGGTCAAAAGAGGCCAGAACATCATCTCCTTCGACAGTCCCCAGCCCCAGTTTGCCGTCAGTGAAGCGCGTTCATCAGTTGCCGAGCAGGATGCCCAGGCACGGGAGAGCAGAGCGCAACTGAAGAGAAAGAGAAATCTCTACCATGAAGGGGCGATCTCCCGCCAGGATCTTGATGAAGCCGAGAAGAAGAGCGTTCAGGCTGATGAGCTGCTTCAGCAAAAGGCATTACAGTTGAAGATGCGCCAGGATGATCTCAACAAGCTCTTCGTGAAGGCCCCTTTCGACGGGGTACTGACCTTGCAGAACGTCAAACAGGGTGATTATCTCCCTGCCGGTACTCTTGTTGCCAGAGTGGTTGATCCTGCGGGCTATCTGATCAGTGTGGAGGTCGATGAACTTGATGTGCCCCGTATCCGCAATGGTCAGAAGGCCACGGTTGTCTTTGATGCCTACCCTGATCAGCGGCTTTCAGCAGTTGTTTCGCGCATCGTGCCGCAGACGGACAAAATCACCAAAACTTCAAAGATCTATCTGACCATTGACAAGCCGGCGGGTACTATTCAGGCAGGTATGACAGCGACAGCAAACATTATCTACAACGTCCGCCAAAATGCCCTGCTGGTCAGAAAAAGTTCGGTTTTTGAGGAGAATCATCAGAACTATGTCTGGAAAATCGAAAAGGGTCGCCTGAAAAAGCAGCCGATTCGCCAGGGATCCAGTGACCTGACCTTTGTTGAAGTTCTGCAGGGGTTAAAAAAAGGGGATAAAGTGGCTCTTGTTCCCGACAAGGGACTTCATGAAGGGATGGATGTCAGAATTGTTCAGGCAGGGAAACCCTGAGATATTGATTGCCGCCGAATGCCCTCAAAAGAGAAAATAGCCGTTATTCTTGTCGCTCATGGTGAGGCAGAGACCAATCTTTTTACAGAAAACTATCGCGTAACCCGTCAAACACTTGCTCACGCATCACTTGTGATGCCGATTCCAGCTCTTCTGCAGCGCACGATAGCCGTATCCTCTTCGCTGAAAAAAATTATTCGTGCCCGAACCGATCCCCGCTGTTCCCCCCAAAACCGGATTACCCGTGACCAGGTCGCAGCCCTGCAGCACTATCTGGATGCATCTGCATTTCAGGATCTTCCTGATTTTGAGGTGCATGCAGCTTTTTCAGCCTCACCGCCCTATGCGGAGAGCGTCATTGAAGCGACCCGAGACTGTTCAGGGCAGATCATTATCTCAATGGCACCTGTTGACTCAAGCCTATCCTGCGGTCTGCTCTGTTCCTGGCTGAAATCATCGCGCAGCCCGGGGGAGCTCGGAAACGTCAGAGTGTTAAGCAGGTTCTGGGCGGATGAGCAGCTGCACAGGCTTTATCTTGATCACCTGTTTCAATCCTGCGGTGACAAGCCGAAAGATCAACCGGTTCTGAGGGATGAAGAGCGGCTTCTGCTGCTTCTGTTTCACGGTACACTGGTTAGTAACAAAAAAGGTGAAGTTCCTCCGTTTCGGACCGGCCTTGAAGGTACACTGGGTTTTGCCGAACGGCTCGGAGATCTGATTCCCGGTGACAGCCGCAATCCATACGGCAGGATCATGACGGTATACCTCAATCATGATGTTGGCGGGAGCTGGACCACCCCCTCTTTTTCTGAAATCTGTTCGCAGCTTCAAAAAGAGAGCTCTTTACGTGTTGATCTTTTTGCCTGCGGATATTTTTCCGACGGAAATGAGACCATTCGCCGTGCTGATGAGCTCAGATCCGCAACGTCTGTACAAGATGCTGTACTTATTCCCTGCCTCAACACTTCCCGCGAGTTTATAGCCTATCTTGGTGATCGCGTGATCCGGGCGGCAAGACAGATAACCCGCTTAGGCTAACCCTCTCCGGCTTTCAGCATCGGGCACTGTTGACCAATGGTACGTGTACTTGCACTCTTCCCAAAGATCGGACTGAATGGTTAACACCCCGCAGTTGTTCCAATAGTTTGAGCGGATGCATATTGATGCTGAAAAAATGAAGAGGAGCTGATATTATGGGTCGAGCAGCTGTTTTTATTGACGGCGCAAATCTGTTTTATACGCAGCGCCATCTCGGGTGGCAGATAGATTTTTCACGGCTGATGGCTTTTTTTATGACAGGATATGCTTCGGTAGAGGCCAATTACTACGTTCCGGCATCCGAGCCGGTATCGGAAGAAAATGCGGCATTTACAAGGGTACTGACTGCCCAAGGTTACCGGATCATCTCCAAACCGGTCAAAAAAATTGTCAACAAGGAGACCGGAGAGGTTATCATGAAGGGCAATCTTGATGTCGAGCTTGTTGTCGATGCGTTAATCGACAGTGAACGCTATGATACCTTTATGCTTTTCAGTGGCGACAGTGATTTTCTTCCTCTGCTCAGAGCGCTGAAAGAGAAGGGAAAAGAGGTTATTGTCTACTCCACCCAGGGATTAAGTGCAAGGGAACTGCTTGCAGAACCAAATGTTACCTATTGTGACCTTTCACTGCTCAGAGATCGTATCGGGCACCTGCGCAGCGGAGATACTCCGCGTACTGATTCCGCTTCAGCCCTTGCTCATGGCGGGTTTCCGGCTCGACTGCCCGATGTCGGGGAGCATTTTACCGGCACAGTCCTGAAGGTGAAGCCCTACGGAGTTTTTCTGAGCAACCCCTACCATGTCAAATGTCTTCTCCCCCTGAGTTTTCTCGGGGTTAGCCACTATATCAGGGATTTAACGGCGATTGTGCGGATGAGTGATGTTTTTGAGGTGACGGTTTTCCATGTGAATAAAGCAAAGGAGATTCCTGAAATCACCGTCAAGCTCATCGATAACGTGATGGTTGAAGAACTCGCTTCGCGAACTGCGGGGTGAAGAGGAAGAGCGTGGACTCCCGTGGAGGATGAGATGGTGGACAGAAGTGGACACGGTGGACAAGTTTTTGGCCACGAAACAGACGAAATGACACGAAATTGAAGAGATTTGAATTGTAGGGGCAAACCTGTGTGTTTGCCCTGCTCTTCGTCGTTGCTGCCCCTGATCTCTTCTATGTTCTTTTTTAAACAATAATAAAACCGGATCATATTATGAGTGATATTTTCAGTGATGCAATCGGGGCGGTAACCGCTCAGCTCTCCGGGTTATGGCCGCAGCCCGAGGTGAGCCCTCAGCTTGTGAATGGAAAACTCAGGCCCTGCCCCCCGACACCAAACTGTGTAAGCAGTGAGAGCAGCGACCTGATTCACCGGATCGACCCGCTGCCATTTTCGGGGTCACCTGAAGAGGCTATGGCGCGCTTGAAAAAAGTGATTACGGAGAAGGGCGGAACCGTGCAGCATGAAGAGCAGTGGTATATCTGGTCAACATTTACGGTTCCGGTAATCGGTTTTATCGATGATGTCGAGTTCAGACTCAGTCCTGAAGAGCGTGTTATTCATGTTCGATCCTCCTCAAGGCTCGGATTTTCCGATCTCGGTGTAAATCGCGCAAGGGTCGAAGAGCTGAGGAAAGCCTATTGATCACGAAACAGACGCAATTACACGAATTGGTGTAGGGGCGATCCTGTGTGATCGCCCGCTATGGTGATATTTCTTTTCGTCCTTGCTGTCCCTGAAGTCCCTGAGGTCCTTTTTTTGATTTTCTTTGCAATCCAAAAATCAGCATTCAAAATTTATAATTGCTGCAAGCGCAGCGGAAGCTCGAGATTGTTGGCTTCAAGCAGTGTTCTGTCGGAGAGAATTTCTCTCGTCTGACCGTCGGCAGCAATGCATCCGTTGTTCATGATGCATACCCGATCGCAGGTGTCCCAGATAAAATCGAGGTCATGTGAAACCGTGATTTTTGTTATTCCAAGCGAATTTACCAGGTTGATCAGTTTTCTCCGGTTTTTTGGATCAAGATCCGACGTCGGTTCATCCATGACAATCACATCCGGCTTCATGATCAGCACGGTGGCAAAGGAGGCAAACCGCTTCTGACCCTGCGAGAGGTGAGCCGGAGGTTTATCGCGCAGCTCCCAGAGATTCAGTTCCCGGAGCATCTCTTCAGCCAGGATTGCGATATCCCTGCGATTCATGCCGAGATTCTCCGGCCCGAAGGCCACATCATCGTAAAGCCTTGCCGTAAAGAGCTGGTCATCCGGATTCTGAAAAAGCAGGCCAACCATTTTATGGATCAGGTCAAGATTTTTTCTGCTCACTCTTATGCCGCCAATCGAAATGGAGCCCTCCATGGGCAGATAGTAGCCGTTCAGGTGATTGACCAGTGTCGATTTCCCTGCCCCGTTTGCTCCTGCAATACCGACGGCGCTCCCTTCGGTTATGGCAAGGTTGATGTTCTCAATTGCTTTTGTTCCGTCAGGGTAGGAAAAAGAGAGTCCTTCAATGGAGATCATTCAGGTGATAATTAAAAGATCAGGCGAAGCACCAGGAAAAAGAGCGTCCAGAGTCCAACGGTTTTCCACTCTTGAGGGCTCATGTTCGCAGGAGAGCGGCTTGCGAGCCGTCCATCGAAACCTCTGGCACTCATGCTGCGGTAAAGCCTTTCGGCACGGACTGTTGTTCTCAATAGCAATGATCCAAGGAGAGGAGCTGTTCGAAAGAGCCCTTTTCCTCTCCTGCCGAACGAGCGGATATCCCTTGCCTTCTGCATTGCCTGGGCCTCTTTATGCAAAACGGAGCTGTAGCGCTCGAGCAGTATAAGCTGTGTTACGAGGAGATCGGGAACATGAAGTGATTCAAGCGCGCTGCAGATACGATAAAACGGAATGCAGAGGGTAACGGTGAGGAGACCGGCAACGGAAATGATTGTTTTTGCTACAATAACCGTACCGGAAATCATCCCTCCGCTGAAGGTTATACCGGAGATAGTCATGACGGGGTTCCGGTCCAGCACAAGATTTCCGGCAGCCATAAAGAGCACAAAGGGGGAGATCTGCAACAGTCGTTTCACAATGATGTTCACGTCAAGCCTTGTCGCAAACATGAGAAATAGCGGAAAGGTCCCGAAAGCAATTACTCCTGGAAGGTTGAATTTCGGAACCGAAAGCAGTGAGAAAACAAAGAGAACCGTCACGATCAGGGCAGAGCGGTCACTCCCGAGGAATAGAGAGACCGGAGTTGCTCTTTCATGCCTGGCAGTGCCAGAGTCATCTGAGTGGAGTCGGGAGCGCATCACTGGCGTTCCGCTTCAGTTCGTTTTCTGCCCAGTAGCAGGCCTATGGTTCCGGCTGCAGCAAGGACGGAAAGACTTCCGACGATACCGGACAGAGTTGTGCCCGCATTTACAGGTGATTCCGGGTTCCTGAGGGATTCCGTGGTGGACTTGAAGCCGTAATCGGGCAGGAATGCGACCTTCTGCTGCAGAGCAGCAAGGGCATTATGCAGAGGTTCGCTGACCGGTCGGAACTCTGAGGAACCCGATACTTTCGCTATTGACCATTCAAGTCCGTCGGGTTGCGGGGAGGCATACCAGGAGAGTACCCCTCCGACGAGGAGCGAAAGAACAGCAAAGAGTGCGAAAGTCGAACGGGGATGAACGGCGGTTCCGGAGGGAACGAGCAGAGACGGCTCTGTTCGTGCAATGAAAACGAGTACACCCCAGGTAACCAGACCCTCAACAATACCGATAGCAAGATGGACCGGCAGCATGAAAAGCAGAAAAGTGCCGAACGGTAACTCAGTTATTCCCGATAAAACCGTTTGCAGTACAACGGAGAGTGCACCCATCAAAAGACCCGCTGTGGCGGCCATTAAGCTGCCGAAAGCAAGTTTTTCCGGTGATGCAGATCCCCCGCCGATAACCCGATAGATAAAGGGAAATGCAATAAATGCAGGGAAAAATGCCAGATTGAAGATATTGCAGCCAAGGGCCAGGAGGCCTCCATCCGCAAAAAAGAGGCACTGAATGATGAGTACCGAGGCCAGCGTAATAAATGCCCGGTAGGGGCCGAGCAATATGGCAAGCAGCAGTCCTCCGCCAAGATGACCGCTTGAACCGGTGCCGGGAATGGTGAAGTTGATCATCTGTGCAGCAAAAACAAATGCTCCGAGTACACCCATGAATGCTGTTTTGCTGTTGTCGTTCTCTTCGGTGATTATTTTTGCCGAATAGCCGATGAGCGCCCCGCTTGCAATCCAGAATGTGCCGCCGACAACCGGAGACAAGAGCGAGTCAGACATGTGCATGATGATAGTTCCTCCGGTTTGTTGATCTTCGTGCTATGAAATTAATAATTGTAACACCAAACTGCAATGAGTGGATTTGTTGAAAACAGATTTCCGACCGTTAAAACCGGGCTGTCAGTCCGGCGAGAAAAGCTGTATCGGTTTCAGCTTCATTGAGTCCGTATTTGAGGCCGAAATCAAGATCAAGACTCTCTGCAACAGCGCAAATGACTCCCCCGAGAAGAAACGCAGGATGCTTTTTTGACGCCTTTGCATCATTCGTTTCAATTCCTGAGTTCAGAACGGCACGAAGATCTCCCGTTACATTGATTTCGGTTCCGATAGAACCATGCCATATATGGTTTCTTGTATTATCATCACCCTTTTCGATACGGCTGTAGCCGAGATTGCAGTGCACGGCTCCGAGCCGGGCTGCACGGGTTGCAATGAGTAGCAAGCTCTCCTGGAATAGATCGCTTCCCAGCCCTTTTTGGGCATTGCCTGTTGGTATGGTGATGCCCGGTTTCAGGGCAAAGCTTAAACCGGTTGTTTTATCATCAAAAAAACGCCATTTCATTTCGATGGTCATATCCCCGATGCCCCTTGCATCCTGTGACGTAATGCCATTCGATTTTATCGACAGCCATTTTTCGGGCAGAGCTGTGACGAGGTCAATATTGTCGGCAATGCCCCAGGAGAGAGCCGCTGCAGCCTCTCCGCTGTGCTCTTTTTCTGTTCCACCGTCCCGGTTGTCGCTTGCGAACTCACTGTTCATTTCAATCTGGAATTTTCCCTTTCCCTGGGTACCGGTATCATCAGTTACGAGCGGATGGGTCGCGTAGGCGTTTGTTGATACAAAAAGAGTGAAAATGAAAACAGCGCTTTTTTTCAGCATGGGTATGAAGGATAGCGGGATTAATTATAACGCTGATTGTGGTTGACGATAGCACTAAAATAATAATCGTGTTACTTTAATCAAAAAAAATGTACCGCTGCTCAATACATGCCGTTTTTTTTGATTCAGCCTGCGGATGAAGAGATGCTCAGGCTCAGATGCTTGACTCCGACCTGGACCTTGAGGGTTGTAGCAAGTTTTTCAACATCGGAGGCACGGCCTTTTACAGCAATAATTTCAAGGCAGTGGTGATGGTCGAGGTGAACGTGCTGGGTTGAAATGATGGTCTCCTGAAAGTCATGCTGGATGTCAAGGAGCAGGTTGACCAGTTCACGCTTGTGATGGTCATAGGTCATGACAATGGCCCCGGCAACCGTACCTCCATCGATCCACTGTTTTCTTATGAGCTCTTCACGGATAAGGTCTCTGAGTGCTTCAGAGCGGCTTTTATAGTGCTGTGCCTCAATATGGCGGTCGAACGTGTCGATCAGTGCTTTTTCAAGGGAGACACCGAATCTGTAAAGTTCGCTCATTTGGGATTGGTGAGTTGGTGGACAAAATGGAGCGGAGGCTTCTCCGCTCCCCTTTGCGTGTTTATCGGGTCAGCTTTTCGTGAATGGCTTTGGCGGCAGTCCGTCCTGCGCCCATGGCAAGGATGACGGTCGCTCCGCCGGTTACAATGTCCCCGCCGGCATAGACACTCTCCTTTGAGGTTGCCATCGTGTTGATATCGACAACAATGGTATCCCGCTTGCTGACAGCGATATCCGGTGTGGTCTGATTGATCAGCGGATTGGAGCCATTGCCGATTGAGATGACCGCCATGTCAATCGGAAGAATGAACTCGGAACCCTTTATCGGTACCGGTTTGCGCCTTCCTGATTCGTCTGGTTCACCCAGCTCCATTTTAAGGCATTTTGCTCCCGTCAGCCACTGCTGCTCATTGCCTATAAACTCCAGAGGGTTCATGAGCAGCAGGAACTCTATGCCCTCTTCCTTTGCATGATGGATCTCCTCTTTACGGGCGGGCATTTCCGCTTCCGAGCGACGGTAGACAATGTAGGCATGCTCAGCGCCAAGCCGTTTGGCGGTGCGTACGGCATCCATGGCGGTATTTCCACCTCCGAACACGGCAACATTTTTCCCCTTGCAGTTGAATACCGGGGTGTCATTGTCCGGGAACCGGTAGGACTTCATCAGGTTGACCCTGGTGAGGAACTCATTGGCGGAATAGACTCCGAGCAGATTTTCACCGGGAATACCCATGAACCATGGCAGACCGGCACCTACACCGATAAAGATTGCATCAAAATCCTCATCTTTCAAAAGCTCGTCAATGGTAACGGTACGGCCTGCAACGGTATTGGTTACAAAATTCACACCGAGTTTTTTGAGCCCTTCAAGTTCACCCTGTACAATTGATTTGGGAAGGCGGAATTCAGGAATGCCGTACATCAGCACCCCGCCCAGTTCGTGAAGCGCTTCAAAAACTGTCACGGCATGACCAAGCTGTATAAGGTCATTGGCGCAGCTCAGACCGGCAGGACCGCTTCCGATAACTGCGATTTTTTTGCCGGTTGCCGGCTGTACTTTCGGCAGTTCCACACTTCCGCTCTCACGCTCGTAATCGGCTGCAAAGCGTTCAAGGTTGCCGATGGCGACAGGTTTGTTTTTTCTGCCGACAACGCACTCTTTCTCGCACTGATCCTCCTGGGGGCAGACTCTTCCGCAGATAGCGGGAAGAACATTATCCTCCTTGATCTTGCGGGCCGCACCGGTGAAATCACCTTCGGCGATCAGTTTGATGAACTGATCAATCTTGATATTGACCGGACACCCCTTGATACAGGGGGCATCCTTGCACTGAATACATCGGAGCGCCTCCTGTTGAGCCAGTTCAGCGGTATAGCCAAGATTGACCTCCCTGAAGTTCTTGTTGCGAACGTCCGGATTCTGCGCCGGCATCTCCTGACGGGGGATTGCCATGCGTTCTTTTTTTGTGATATGCTGTGCGTCCATAGTAATCCTTCTGAAAAAGAGAGTTTGTTGATACTGCTATAGCTCTCCCTTTATGACAAGGGGAGTCACTTTTCAGGCCAATAAAACGGGATGAACGGTTTGAAGTCAGCCCGGCTTGTTGAGATTGCACTGGTGGGCAAACGTTTCAGCCGACTGCTTCTCTTCCGGCAGGTAGAGCTTGTTGCGGTCCGTAAGATTTTTAAAATCGACCAGATGGGCATCAAATTCGGGGCCGTCAACACAGGCAAACTTGATCTCGTTGCCGATTGTAACCCTGCATCCGCCGCACATTCCTGTGCCATCCACCATAATCGGATTGAGGCTCACCATGGTTTTGATGTTGTAGGGTCGGGTAACTTCGGCAATCGCCCGCATCATCGGAATCGGTCCGATGGCAAGCACGTAATCAATTTTTTTACCCGAATCAATAAGCTGCTGGAGTTTCTGGGTGACAAATCCGTGAAAGCCGTATGAGCCGTCATCGGTTGTAATGTATGCTTCATCACTGACCGCATTCATCTCCTCTTCAAGGATAACCAGATCTTTTGATCGTGCACCGTTGATGGTGATGACATAATTGCCTCCCTCCTTGAGTGCTACAGCTGTCGGATAGGCAATGGCGGTGCCTACACCTCCGCCGATGCTGACGGCAGTACCGAATTTCTCGATATGCGACGGTGTGCCGAGTGGCCCGACGATATCACTGATGGTATCTCCGGCCTCTTTGCTGTTCAGCTCTCTTGTGGATTTACCCATTCCCTGGACAATGATGGTAATGGTTCCTTTTTCAGGATCAGAGCCTGCAATGGTAAGAGGCACTCTTTCACCGGTCTGGCCGACCCTGATCATGACGAACTGACCGGCTTTTCTTTTTTTGGCGATCCGAGGGGCCTCTATTTCAATTTTTTTGATATTTTCCGCTAAAAAAACTGAGGAGATGATTGTATACATTGGCTCTTCGATTTCGTATGATAGTGGAGACTTTTCGGTAAGGTGCAAAATTTTTTATTATAAGAATTAAATACACAATAAAAAAATCGTGCAGAAGGGAGCGGTCGTGGGGTTGCGGCTGTTTGTCTGCATATTGCGAGTAATCCTAACGTTTTTTTCATGCTCTTTATTGCTGATTATGGTGCAGGTAACCTTCGCTCTGTCCAGAAGGCATTTGATTTTCTCGGAGTCAGGGCCATGGTCAGCAGTGATCCGCGGAAGCTCTCCGGCTGCAGCAAGGTTGTACTACCCGGTGTCGGTGCGTTTGGCCAGGCGATAGAGACGCTCAACAGGAGCGGTTTCAGTGAGGCAATTCTGGAGCATGTCGACAAAGGGGGTCAGCTTCTCGGCATCTGCCTTGGTATGCAGCTTCTTCTTTCAGACAGTGAGGAGATGGGGGCATACAGGGGTTTGAACCTTGTACCCGGAAACGTGCTGCATTTCAGGAGCGAAACCGATAAAATTCCCCAGATTGGATGGAACTCCGTTGATCAGCAGAAGGAGAGTGTGCTGTTCCGGGGAGTTGCGGACCACACCTTTTTCTACTTTGTTCACTCGTTCTACTGTGAGCCGCATAGTACAGATGCAATTGCTGCGACAACCGGGTATGCCGGAAAAAATTTTTGTTCGGCCATTGAAAAAAATGGTATTTTTGCTGTTCAGTTTCATCCGGAAAAAAGTTCCGATGCAGGCTTGCAGGTGCTGAAAAACTTTGCCGAATGCTAAAACAGTTTTTTGATTCTTTCCTGGGCACATCTATCCATGGTCGCAACTCCCGATCTGGTCGTGATGCGAGGCGGATGGAGCCCCGATCCCGATGCAATCGCGGAACAAATTAATAGAGGTGCATGTATGTTGATCATTCCAGCCATAGATATCAAAGAGGGCAAATGTGTCCGGCTTACCCGAGGTGACTTTAACCAGAAAAAAATATATCTCGACAATCCCCGCGACATGGCGATCATCTGGCGCAAGCAGAATGCCAAGATGCTCCATATCGTCGATCTTGATGCCGCCCTAACCGGAGAGATGACCAACTTCGGGAAGATCCGGGAAATTGTTACTGATCTTGATATACCGGTACAGGTTGGCGGTGGCATCCGTTCGGTTGATGCTGTCAAGCGCTATCTTGATATCGGTGTCAGCCGGGTGGTTATCGGTTCAGCAGCAGTTACCGACCCGAAACTGGTTGAGACGCTCATGACCATTTACCGGCCCTCCCAGATAGTTGTCGGCATTGATGCTGAAAACGGCATTCCGAAAATCAAGGGTTGGACGGAGAGCAGCGGCCTTAAGGATTATGATCTGGCTCTTCGGATGAAGTCAATGGGTATTGAAAGGATCATCTATACCGACATCTCCCGTGATGGCATGATGCAGGGATTCGGTTATGAAAGCACCAAAAGGTTTGCCGAGCGGGCAGGGATGAAAATCACGGCTTCCGGAGGGGTTACCAATTCCGAGGATTTGAAGAAGCTTGCCGAGCTTACTCCGTATGGAGTTGATTCGGTTATTATCGGCAAGGCGCTCTACGAGTGTAATTTTCCCTGTCAGGAGCTGTGGTACGCCTTTGAAGAGGGTATTACGCTGGATCACAATTTTTCGACAGCACGGAAAAAATAGTTCCGTTTTTTTTGAGCCCCTCCCTATCCTTTTTTCCAACAGGGATAACAGAAAAACGTGCATAATCAGGATCAACAGTTGCCGCAGCAGATCGAGGCGCTCATTTTTGCCTCTGAAGAGGCTGTTACCATTCAGACCATTCGCCAGGTTACCGGCAGCGAGTTTGATTCTGCGGGATTGCAGTCGATAATTGACCAGCTCAACGCCGAGTATGAGTTTACAGGAAGAACATTTCGCATTCACCGGCTTGCCGGTGGTTATCGATTTCTTTCAACGCCTGAGTTTGCCGATACCATCAAAAAACTGCTTGCTCCGAAAATTCAGAGACGGCTTTCCCGATCAATTCTTGAAGTTCTTGCCGTTATTGCCTATAATCAGCCGGTGACCCGTGCAGAGATTCAACAGATCAGGGGGGTGAGTCCGGAGTATGCTCTGGATCGTCTGCTGCATAGGGGATTCATTGAGGTTCGCGGCAGGGCGGACACTCCGGGCAAGCCGCTGCAATACGGAACAACCAGGGATTTTCTGGATCTCTTTCACCTCCCGTCATTAAAGGATCTGCCGAAGCTGCGCGAGATCCGGGAAATTCTTCAGGAGAACGAGGAGCAGGAGTATCTTGCCCGTCCTGACGGACAGGAAAACGTTTTATCCGATTAAAGGGGATACGATATACGAGTATGAAAAACAGTACGAACAGTGAAGAGGTCAGAATAAACAGGTTTCTGGCTTTATGTGGCATAGCATCCAGACGGGCTGCCGACCAGCTTGTTCTGGAGGGGCGCGTTATGATAAATGGTACCGTGATTACCCAGCCGGGCACAAAGGTTAACCCCGACAAGGATGAGGTTATTGTGGATGGCCAGAAGTATGCACAGCCCGAGAGCAGAAAGGTCTATATCCTTTTCAATAAACCCCGAAACGTCATCTCCACAAGCAGTGATGAGAAGAGCCGGGAGATGGTTCTTGATTACATCGATGTCAAGGAGCGGGTTTTTCCGGTAGGTCGTCTTGACCGAAAGACTACCGGTCTGATTCTTTTGACCAACGACGGAACGCTGGCCAATAAACTCATGCATCCTTCGTCAAATGTAAAAAAAGAGTATATTGCGGTATTGGGAGAGAAATTCCCGGCAAGCATGCTGCCTCAGCTGACAGGAGGCATGCGCCTGAAGGATACCGGTGAAAAGGTCCGCCCGTGCAGGGCGAAACTGCTTGATGAGGGCCTGCAGGTGCTTTTGAGTATTCACGAGGGCAAAAATCATCAGGTCAGGAGAATGTTCGAGACCCTCGGTTATGAAGTTAAAAGGCTTGAACGGGTGGCTTATGCAGGGTTGACTATCGGCGAACTTCGCAGGGGAGAGTGGCGCTATCTGAGTCGCAATGAGGTACGGGAGCTCTATAAACTTGCTGAAAGCCCCTGAGCCGGTTTTATCAATGAATAAAACCTCATGGTCATGAAATTTCAGATACTTTTTCAGAAACATCATGCCATGAGGGTTATGATGTTTATTCTCCTTTTTCTTCTTCACGCTGTTTTCTCCCGCCCGGGTTTCAGTTCCGGCAATGATTTTCAGGAGCTTATCGACAAGGCCGAATCCGAAGGCAATATCGAGCGCCTGATTGAGGTGATTGAAGAGCTGAAAAAAAACAGAATCTCTCTCAATGATGCAGACGCGAGTGAACTTCGTCAGTTGCCATGGCTGACGGCGTCCGACGTCAATGCTATTCTTGCCCGTCGCCGGCAGAAAGGAGCGTTTCTTCTTGTTGAGGAGCTTGAGCCTCTTATCGGACAAGGGAAAACCGCTGCTATTGCGCCCTATATTATGGTGAAAGCAGTACGTTCGAGGCGTAAAATCGAACAGAGAGAGGGATTTAAAGGAACACTGTACAGTCGTTTTTTTCGGGAGACAACCGAGAGGGCAGGAGTGAGTAACGGTAATTACCGTGGAGGGAACAGCAAGCTTTACAATCGGCTGCAAGTCTCGGTTCCCCTTGTGAACGCCACTATTGTTCAGGAAAAAGATATCGGAGAGGCGGACCTTGCCGATTATACCTCAGTAAGTATCAATCTGCACGATGCCGGGATTATCAAGAGTGCTGTTTTCGGCAACTATACACTCAATGTCGGCCAGGGGCTGCTCATCGGCCAGGGGCGGTATTTTTCAAAAGGGTCTGATCCTGCTGGAAGTGTCAGGCTGTCATCAAAAATTTTGCAGCCCTATGCTTCGAGTTCAGAATACGGTTTCTTTCAGGGGGGCGCCGCGACCCTGAAGCTTGATCCATTGGAGATAACCCAGTTTTACTCGGTAAACCGGGTTGACGCACGTATCAACAGCTCCGGTGTTATCTCCAGTTTCGATGAAGCTGGTTATCATCGTACCGAACTTGAGGAGAGCCGCAAGGATAATGTCACTGAAACCGCTGTTGGAGCAAACCTGCGCTATCACTTTAATACCGGGAGCTTTCGTGGTCTTATAGGAGGCAGCATGCTCTACTACAGCTACTCCGAACCGATTGCACAGCTTGATCCTGATGGAACGGGCTCCAGGATCTCCTCTTCGAGCAGCTACAGTCTTGAAACTGATTGCTCACTGGGAAAGGTATCTCTTTTTGGAGAGACAGCTTTTTCTGAACGTCCTGCAGATCTCTCCTGGACGGCGGGCCTGGAGTATGAGTTGTTCCGGGGAGTCAATACGGTGGCAGCGTTGCGGCGCTATGGTGAGCATTACTTTTCTCCTTTTGCCGGTGCATTTGCTGAAAGGGGCAGCGGCGCGTCAAACGAGGATGGATACTATTTTGGAATCAGTGCAGAGCTCAGCAAGCGGGTTACTCTCGGAGCCTGTTATGACCGCTTTACCTTTCCATCTCTGAGTGGTGATTCGGATTATCCCTTCTCCTCCACCGGACATGACCTGAGAGGTTTTGCTTCATGGAAGGCTTTTTCGCCCGTAACCCTGAACCTGCAGCTTCAGGAGAAGTATAAGGAGGAGGCTCGCCTGCAGAGCCCGCAAGGATCATCCGGTATCTGGACCGCACTCCCTGTCAAAACAAGCAGGGCACGGCTTGATTGTGAAATCAGCCCCTCTCGACGCATCAGGTTCAGGAGCCGGGGAGAGGTTAAAAAAGTAGTGAACAGATTTCTTGACGGAGATGAAACATTTTATGGATGGCTGGTTTATCAACAGCTGCATGTTGAAACCGGCCGTTTGGTCTTCAAGGGGCGGATTACTCTTTTCAATACTCAAGATTATGATGCGGCACTCTATGCAGCCGAAGATGATCTTCCGCTGACCTCCAGCCTCGGGGTATATGACGGGCGGGGAAAATCCCTCTATCTCGTAGCGCTGTGGCAGGTTATGAAACAGATGAAGCTGGGGGCAAGATTCGAGAAGAGCTGGTATTCAGACCGGACGGTATACAGCACCGGGAACGACCTTCGTGCGACCAGTGCTCCCGGGTCAGTGCATCTTGGATGCATGCTCACCTTTTGAGCGGAGGCGCTCTTGCTTTTTCCTGCCCTTATTCCTTGCCGGCAGCTCTGGTCAGCCGGTCCCTGATTGCCCGGCCCAAACCTTCCGGCGAAGGGAGTTCACAGTAGATCACCCTGATACCTTCGGCATCGCACAACCGGAAAAAACGGAACAGTTCCCTGCCATACTCTTCCGGACTGATGCATTGCCTGGCAACCCTTACTCCTTCGGGTGGCCGGGAGAGACCGATATAGGCTGAATCCGGTTCGGCAGTTATCGGTTCAAGCGGAGTGCAAAGTACTATTGATGCTTTCGGTGCATAGTGCAGGTACTTTAATCCGGGGCTTTTGGGGCGGCTCTCTTTTCCGGTTCCGGTATTCAGTGTGATGCCGGGAACAACCTCCTGCAACGCTTCAAACGTGATAGCACCGGCCCGGAGCAGGACAGGGGAGGGTCCCGAACAGTCAACAATGGTCGATTCCAGCCCGATGGTGCTCATTTCTCCTTTCAGGATGCATGAAATCCTTCCGTCAAGATCCTTGAAGACGGCTTGCCAGCTTGTAGAACTCGGAAGCCCGGACAGGTTGGCTGAAGGAGCGGCGACAGGACCGCAGGCGAGTCGAAGAAACTTCCTTGCCACAGGATTTGCCGGGCAGCGTACCCCTACGGTATCAAGGCCTGCCGTGACGATGTCGGAGACGGATGGATTTTTTTTCAGTACGAGAGTCAGAGGACCGGGAAAAAAACGTTCAATAAGTTTTGTTGCGCTTTCATTGATCTCTGAGGCTACATCATCAAGCTGTTTGATGTTGTATATATGCACGATCAGAGGGTTGTCACCCGGCCGGCCCTTGGCCTGAAAGATTTTCCCGATCGCTTCCGGATGGCAGATACAGGCGCCAAGACCGTAAACGGTTTCCGTCGGAAAGGCCACTACACATCCCGAATTCAGAATGCGGGCGGCTTCTTCAGTTGAGTCAGTGAGGATGGTCTGCATGGTATTCTGCAATGAGCACTAAAGGCCGATGAAAAAAAATGCCAACGTTCCCGGCAGAAAGAGCATATAGCAGAGCGTTCCGAATGTTGCGCTGACAAGAGGGATTGAAAGGTTATCATCAATTCTGAAACTGCCAATCCGCAAAACAAAAGACTCTGTTACCGTTGCCACTAAAGCCATGGCAAATCCGATACCGGGATTGATTTCGGGAATGAACTTCATGATCAGAAGAGCAGAGAGAAAAAAAGCCATACTTCCTTCAATGCTTTTCTGGCCGAACCGGTGTTTTCCGAAAGCTTTTCCAATAATGGCAGCCAGGGTATCGGAGACGGCAACCATTGAGAATGCCGCGATGGCTATGATTTTTGGGAAAAAAAGAACCAGGAGCAATGCCGACAGGGTAATGCAGGTGGCTCCGTTCAGATGGTTTTTTTCTCCCTTGATCTCATGCGTTCTCAGCATGGAGTCAAATGTTTTGTGATACCATTTCGATACCGGTGGTACGAAATTTTTCAGGAGATCAACCAGAAAGAACCCGGCAAAAAGCGGCAGAAGCAAAAGAAGAGCAAGCTCCCTGGTGATAAAATAGTAGATGACCGGTATGGAGAGGGAGGAGAGGTGAATAGCTTTACGTGCTACTTCATAACGAAGTTCAAGCCGGTCGATTGCTTCCTTGTTAACAGGCATCATGTAAAAGTCGTGAAATAGTCATCATTAAACGGTTTCCTGAATGTCAACCGGCACAGGCAGGAATATACACTGAAATTTTCAAACCTTTTTCAACGCAAAAGCGGGTACCTCCTGCGGAAGGTTTATTTTGCCGTTTTCAACAACAGGTGAGGGGGCCAAAAGGAGTTCAGGGCGAGCAGGGACGAAGAAGAATATCAACCATGCAGGGCAACCACAAGGGATTGCCCCTACACCATTCAAAATCTCTTCATCTTGTCCACTTTTGTCCACCATTTCTTCGTCCACAGTGTCCACTTTCCCACTCTTCAACTCCGAAATTGCTCTAATTCTTGTATTTTGTTAGCGCTTTATTAAATCGTGACAAGCCCAACGGTATGACGAATGAAAAAATCAGGGTAGCCGCTATTGATCTCGGCACCAACTCTTTCCACATGATTATTGTTGAAGAGAGCAAAGGAAAGGGAATTGTTGAGATTGACCGGGTCAAGGATATGCTCTGTATTGGAAAAGGCAGTATCTCAACGAAAATGCTCGATGAAGAGGCTATGCTTTCGGGTATCGCCACCCTCAGGAAGTTTCTTGTACTGGCCACCCATCATGGCGTTGCATCCGAAAACGTTCTTGCCTTTGCTACCAGTGCCATTCGGGAAGCTAAAAATCAGGGTGATTTTCTCCGGCGTATCAGGGAGGAAACGGGTATAAAGGTTAAAGTCATCTCCGGAAGGGAAGAGGCTGAATTTATCTATTACGGGGTACGAAACGCAGTGAAGATTGGTGAAACTCCGGAACTTCTCTTTGATATAGGTGGAGGTTCCGTTGAATTTGTTATTGCTGATCAGCAGGGTGTACGGCTGCTTGAGAGCCGTAAAATAGGCGTCGCCAGAATGCGTGAGCGGTTTGTTCTCTCGGACCCGATTGATTCCGGCGATATCAAACTGCTTGAACAGTTTTTTGCAGCAGAGATGGTCTCTGCCGTTAACAGAGCGGCTGAACTTAATGTATCCAGAGCCATTGCATCCTCGGGAACAGCTCAGAATATTGCCCGCATGATTCGCTCGGTAAACGGTCTTGAGAGCGAAGTATCACTGAACAACAGTGCCTTTACCAGGGAGGAGTTTCTTGGACTCTACCACAGAGTGCTGCCGCTCAACGCCGTCAAAAGGCGAAAAATGACCGGCCTTGATGAAAAAAGGGTTGATCTGATTGTGCCGGGTCTGATTCTTGTCGATATGATTTTCAGACTGTTCAATTTAGAAGAGATTGTCATCTCCGATTATGCCCTTCGTGAGGGGATGGTGCTGCACTATCTCAGACATCTCCTGGAGAGCGAAATTCATGAGGGGATGATTCCGGGGCAGGATATCAGAAGGGAGAGCGTTTATGAACTCGGCTTCCGATGTGACTGGAACCAGGGGCATGCCGAGCAGGTGGCAGGACTCTCTTTGCAACTGTTTGATACGCTTGCCGCTCAGCACCAGCTTGAAGCGCCATACCGTGAACTTCTGGAGTACGCATCGCTGCTTCATAATATCGGGACCTTTATCTCCATCTCTTCGCATCACAAGCACAGCCAGTATATCATCATGAACGGGGAGTTGCGCGGGTTTTCCCCTTCGGAAATCGAGATTATCGGCCATGTTGCCCGTTACCATCGCAAATCCCCTCCTTCCGAAAAGAACCTGGCTTACAGTATGCTCAAGCCAAAACACAAGCGTGCCGTTGATGTGCTTTCAGGTATTCTCCGGCTTGCCAATGGACTTGAGCGGGGGCATCGCCAGAATGTAGAGTCGATTGAAGCAGAAGAGAAGGGCAAGGGGATTACGCTTTACCTGAAAACCCGTGTTGAGCCCGAAATTGAAATCTGGGCCGCCGACCAGCTCAAACCATGGCTGGAAAATGTTTTACAAAAAAAAATCACTCTTGCTGTGCACTGAAGGCAAAGGGATTGCCACTCTCGAGCAGCTTGCCGCTCTGATGTCAAGGGATGGTTCGATCTGGCTGGAATCCGCTTTCTGTAAGGGAGATGAGGGAGGGGCGCGGCTTTTTTACGATCCGCTGGAGATTGTAGAACTCAACTCACTTTCGGATATCAAACCCTTTTTCAGAAGACTCGAAAAAAAACTTGATGAAGGTTTTTTTCTCGCAGGTTTGATGAGTTATGAGGCGGGGTACGGGTTTGAACCGGCAATTTTTCCCGACCGGGCAGCAAATCTCCCCCCATCCCCATTGGCATGGTTTGGTGTCTACAGGGAACCCTGTCGTCTATCTGCCGAACAGGTAGCGCAGCTTTTTTCCGAATCTGCCGGACCGGGTAAGGCGGCCGGTCTTTCTGATCTCACCTTCAATCTTTCAGGGGAGCAGTATACCACCACAATCCGCAATATCCGGGAGGAGATAGCCGCAGGAAATCTCTATCAGGTGAATTTTACCGGACGGTATCGATTCTCTTTCGATGGAGATGTCCCGCTGCTTTTTTCCCGTTTGCGATCCCTGCAGCCCTCATCATATACCGCATGGCTCAATTACCGGGAGCGCATCACGCTCTCTTTTTCACCCGAGCTGTTTTTCATGCGGAGCGGCCCGGTTATTGAAACCATGCCGATGAAGGGTACCGCTCCGAGGGGCAGCTCCGGGGAGGAGGACAAAACCCTCAGAGAGAGGCTTGCACTTTGCCCGAAAAACAGGGCTGAGAATCTCATGATTGTTGATCTCCTTCGCAACGATCTCGGACGGATTTGCCAGCCGGGTTCAGTTGAGACCGGGGGACTCTTTGTGACCGAAACATGGCCGACCCTTCACCAGATGGTTTCGACTATTCGGGGTGAAGAGCGGGAGGATGTAGGGTTGTATGAGCTTTTCAGGGCACTCTACCCTTCAGGATCAATAACCGGAGCGCCAAAAATCAAGGCCATGAAAGTGATCCAATCCCTTGAGCCGGATCCTCGGGGGATCTACACCGGCACGATCGGGTATATCACTCCGGAGCGGGATATGCTTTTTAATGTGGCGATCCGTACGCTTGAACTTTCCGGAAGAGAAGGGGTATATGGTTCCGGCAGCGGGATTGTCTGGGATTCCGATCCGGAAGAGGAGTACCGCGAGTGCCGGCTCAAGGCGAAAATTCTTCAGGCTTCCATGAGCAGGGATATGATGCTGTTTGAAAGCCTGTTATGGGCCGGACACTATCACTGGCTTGATGAGCACCTTGATCGAATGGAAGCATCGGCAAGCGCGCTCGGGTTTCTTTTTGACCGGAGATCGGCACTTGCGCTGCTCGGCAGGCTTGAAGCGGAGTTATCCCGATCAGGAAGTCGCTTCAAGGTACGGCTCAATCTCTCCGCCGAAGGAGCGTTCAACGCTCTTCATGAGCCGGTAGCACAGAATGCTCTGGCCGGGCCGGTACGTCTCGCTCTTGCTGCTCACCCTGCAGACTCCTCAGAGCTTCTTCGCTACCATAAAACCACACAAAGAGAGCTCTACGACAGCTATTTTGCTCTTGCCCGGAAAAAGGGATTTGATGAGGTACTCTTTCTTAATGAGCATAAAGAGGTCACTGAAGGAGCGATCAGCTCTCTTTTTATCCGAAAAGGAAAGCAGTTCTTTACTCCTCCGATTCAATCAGGAATTCTGAACGGTATTTTTCGCAGCTACTTTCTCTCTACCAGGCCATCTGCTGCCGAAAAAGTGCTCACCCTCAAGGACCTGCGGGATGCTGATATGATCTATATCGCAAATTCAGTTCGCGGTTTGAGGCTGGCGGTTTTCAATGGTGATGAAATTCTCTTGCAGACGAAGGGTTGATGCTGCCGTTAAAGAGCTGTATATTACTGTATGTTAATACTATAAAAAGGGAGAACTCTTTGTTGTTGTGAGCTTTACCCGCGATGGAAGAACAGATAAATTTGCTATTCCCGAAACATTTTACCGATTTCCACAATGCGTGACCACACTCCTGACTTTACCATGCATGAGCTCTCCGGTGAAAACAAGGCGCTCATCCGGAACACCGTTCAGCAGCTCTTCGAAAAGCTTTCCGGTGACGGCAAACTGACCGGCGATACTCTTCTTGAGTTCTGGATTGAAGTTCCCGGTCAGAAGCGTCCGCGAGGAACATTCAGCGGTGGTTTTCTGATGCCGGACAGTTTTATTTATATCAGCGACTACTTTCAGCCGGATGCAAACGCGCTGAAGCCGTCACGTGAATATGAGGCTCAAGGTCAGTGCCTTGATAAGGTCTGGGATGATCTTCTTGATGAGCTTTTCTATCAGGTTGAGATCTTCACTTCACCGGTTTTCCCGGCAAAAGGGGTAACGCTTGAACTCTGGGCAGGCAACCGCCAGCGTCCTGAAGGCGAATGGGTTTACGCTGTTGACCGCAAGATAGAGCTGCATTGAAGAGATTCCGGATTTTGAATGCTGTATTTTGGATTGCCCTCCCCCCGTGTCATCCCGAACTGAAAGGAGGGATCTGATTGCGGTAAAAGGAGATCCCTCTCTGCGTTCGGGATGACAAGAAAAAATCGGGAAGACAATTTTGGATTGAACTGTAGGGGCGAACCTGCGTGTTCGCCCTTCCGGGATAAAATTTCTCTTCATCCTTGTAGTCCCTGTAGTCCTTTAAGTCCTTTTAGCTGTGCAATTGAGCGTATTCGCACACAAAGGAGAGCGGGCAGCATTGGCATTCGGGTTTTTTTGCCTTGCAGGTGTAGCGTCCGTGCAGCAGGAGATAGTGATGAAAGTCAATAACCCACGCTTCGGGGATGATTTTCATCAGTTCGGTTTCAGTCTCTTCCACTTTCCCTGTCTTTACCAGTCCGATTCTGTTTGAAACCCGGTGAACATGTGTATCAACGGGCATGACCGGCTGGCGGAAGGCATTGCTCAGCACAACGTTGGCGGTTTTTCTTCCTACTCCGGGAAGGCTTTCAAGCGCAGCTCTTCTGTCAGGAACTCTGCCTTCGTATTCGTTGACCAGAATTCTGCTGACTTCAAGGATGTTTTTTGCCTTGTTGTTGAAATAGTTGATAGAGCGGACAAGGTTTTTAACCTCATCCAGCTCCATGCGGCTCAGCGAGTTGGCATCCGGAGCAACCTTGAACAGTTCACGGGTAATGACGTTGACCTGCCGGTCGGTTGACTGGGCGGCAAGGATTGTCGCGATCAGCAACTGAAAGGGGTTTTCGTATTTGAGTTCGCTTTTCGGGTTCGGGTATCGGTTTCCCAGCACCTCTTTCAGCAGGACGATTTTTTCTTTCGGAGTCATACAGGTCAACTTTCAAAACCAAAATCTTTCATAAGTACAGTAAATCATGAACGTCCCCCTCTCCCCTCCCCGTCAACTCCCGGTTTCTGTTTTCTGAACCTTGGCGGTTGAGTGGTCAATAAGTCCGCGTCCGTTTTTATGGACTTTTCCCTCGGCTTTCAGTTCATTGAAGATGGCGTCAAGAATTCCGTTGACAAACTTGCTGCTTTTGTCGGTGCTGGTGAATTTTTTTGCGATTTCGATCGCTTCATTGATCGAAACCTTGGGAGGAATATCCTCGCAGTAGAGGATTTCAGCAAGGGCCATGCGAAGGATGTTCTTGTCGATAATCGCAATGCGGCTCATATCCCAGTTAAAGGTGTGCTTGGCAATGTACTGGTCAATCTCCTCGCGGTTCTCCTTGACGCTTTTCAGAAGCAGATTGAAAAATTTCATGGCGTTGGCATCATCAAGGATCTCCTGCGTTAAAAGCCATCCGGCAGCAGAGTCTATATCGGTCTCTCTGATTTCTATGGTATAGAGTGCCTGTAAAATCTTTTCACGGATTTGTCGACGGTAGGTCTTCATAAAAGAGCAATTAGTTGATTTTTGTTCGGAGTATCTCACTGATAACAAGATCGGTCTGGCATAAGTTTTCCAGTACCACATCCGGTTTGTGTTTTTTCAGCTCCTCCGTTGAATAGGTTCCGGTTGCAACGGCAATAGACCTGGCATTATGCGTTCTGGCGCACGAAATATCATGCTCTGTGTCGCCGATAATAATGACATCATCCTCTGAAAACCTCCGCCCGGTCATCCGGTAAGCCTTTTCAACGGCGACCGGCGGCAGGGCGTTACGGCTTTTTGCGTCATCAGCAAAAGCACCGAAGGGAAAATAGTGGTCGATGTACGGCAGGCGAAGCTTATGGCGCCCCGACTGCTCAAAATTTCCGGTCAGAAGGCCGAGCATCAGTTCCGAACGAACCGACAGCTCATCAAGCAGCTCCCTGATTCCCTCCATCAGGGTGACATCCTCTGCTTTGGCACAGCTCCTGAACATCTCGATATAGGTTGCCTTTGCCAGCTCAAACTTCCCTGCAATATCCGCTTCGCTCAGTCCGGCGCTGCCGAGCACTTCATACATAATGACACTGTCCATCTTGCCGGCAAAGTTGTGAGTTCCCGTACTACCTTCAGTGCCGTAGACCTCTTTAAGCGCATCGCCAAGGACAGTTCGGTTGATCCTTCCAACCGAGAGCAGTGTTCCGTCAATGTCAAATAACACCAGTTTCCTGAGCATCCCCTCTTTCCCTGGCTTCATTCAGTTTTTGATATTTTCCAGTCGGACAGGGATCAGCTTTGATACCCCTTCCTCTTCCATGGTGACCCCGTAAAGAGCCTGGCAGGAAGCCATGGTTTTTTTGTTGTGCGTAACAATAATAAATTGGGTGTTATTCTCAAATTTTTTCAGGAGTTTAATAAACCGTCCGACGTTTGCATCATCAAGCGGAGCATCCACTTCGTCCAGAATACAGAAGGGACTTGGTTTGACCAGATAGATGGCAAAAAGCAGCGAGAGTGCCGTCAACGCTTTCTCTCCTCCGCTGAGCTGCTCGATCGAGAGCGGTTTTTTGCCTCTTGGTTTGGCCACAATCTCGATATGGGCTTCAAGAGGGTCTTCACCGGCATGCATGATCAGATCCACTTCATCTTCGGGATCAAAGAGCTCATGAAAAATCGTGATAAAGTTTTTCCGCACTTCCCGCCAGGTCGCTTCGAATTTCTCAAGGGCGGTCTTGTTGATCTCATCGATGGTTGTGCGAAGCTGTGTTTCAGCGCTGAGCAGATCCTCCTTCTGCTCTGTCAGGAAGTCAAACCGCTCTTTCTCGGTTTCATACTCTTCCAGCGCAAGCTCATTGACGGCTCCGAACTGCTCCCGTTGCCGCAGAAGCTGTTCAAGTTTTTCTGCCGCTTTTTTACGGTCAAATGAGTTGTCAATGGCCGGTGGAGTCATGATGGCAAGATCACAATCATGTTTCAGCTGTACGGCAGTGAAGAGGTGGTCAAGTGATTGATCGAGCTGTGAGCGTTCCTGCATAAGCGCAGTGAGGAGTTGCATACCTACGTCAAGTTTCCGGCGAAGATCCCTCAGCTGGCCAAGGGTCTCATGATGCTGTGCCTGGCGTTCCCTGTATGCCGATTCAAGCTCGTTGAGCCGTTTCTGCTCTTCGGCGGAAAGAATGCGCAGGGAGTCGAGCTTTTCCCTGATTTGCAAGGATGCGCCGGAGCCCCTGCTTATCTCTTTTTCTGAACTCTCCTTTTCGTCCCTCATCCTGCTGATCTCGTCATGCAGCGTCGTAAGTCTCTGGTCGGCAGCAGCTATGTTCAGCTTGAGCTTTTCAAGTTCGAGCAGCCCGTCCTTATACCGGCTCTGGCGGGTCTGGACATCCCTGCCAAGCTCATGGTAGTGGTTTTCAAACGAGGTAAGGCTCTCCTGCAGTTTCCGGATTCTCTCCCTTGTCAATCGTCCCTTTGCTTCACTTTCAGCAATGGATGGCAGCAGCTTTTGCAGTTCAGTGTCACAACTGTTATTCTGCTCACAGAGTGCCTCAATTTCTCGTCCGGTTTGCTCTCTTTCCTGCTTCATTCCGTTCTTTTCAGCATCAAGCCGGGCAGCGTTTTTTTCAAGCATTCCGAGTTCTGACTCCAGGCGTTCAATCTCCCTGCGCTGTTCAGACGCTTTTATTGCTGCGAGTTCTTCCTGCAGTTTCAGGAGGTTCTCCTCAGTCTTGATGATGCTTTTCTCTATTACGGAAACCTCTTTTTGCAGTCGTTCACGTTCGGCTTTTTTACCTAATCGTAACCCTTCGCTGTTTTTTGAGCTTCCGCCGAAGATCACTCCGCTTCCGCTGAATTTTTCACCCTCAAGCGTGACAAAGGAGCAGTCAGGATGCTGCCGGGCGAGAACTTCTGCCGTGTTGAGGCTCTCTGTGATATAGCTTTTGTGGAGAAGCAGTCGGAGCGCGTAGTGCAGCTCGGTCGGGCAGTCGATAACGTCGAATGTTTGCTCTGCACCGCTGATCGTTCTCTTCTCTTCCGCATTGGATCCGGCAAGCAGGTCAAGCACAAAAAAATTAACTTTGCCCTTGTTCGATTTTGTGAGGTGCGCAATACCCTCATGTGCATCATTGATCGAGCGGCAGACATAGTAGTTCATGCTTTCGCCAAGTGCCGCATTGACCGCCTTTCTGTATCGGTCATCAAGCGAGATCATATCAGAAATGCATCCATGAATGCTCTCTTTTCCGTTATTTTGCTTTTCAAGGAATGCGATTCCTTCCGGCATTCCTTCAAAGTTGTCAAGCACTGAATTGGCCAGCAAAATACGGTTGTTCAGCCTGTCGCGTTCGTCCCGAAACCGCATCAGGGCCTCTCTTTTTTCTTCGATTCTTTTATTTATGCTTTCGCGGTTTTCCAGAAGCCGGCTCTCGCCTGTTTTTGCTTCGGCCAGATCGCTCTGTTTGCCCTTTAGCTCTTCCGAAAGCCTTCGTTCATTTTCGTCCGAGGCTTCCAGTTTTTGCTGAATGTTCAGTTGTTTGGTTTCAAGCCGTTCAATCGAGGCGCGCAGATGCTCTTTTTTCGATTCGAGGCTTCGCTTCAGGAGGGCAAGCTGATTGTCGGCATGCTGCTGTTCTGCGCTTGTTCTGCGTTCCCGTGAAAGCTCATCCCTCTGTTGGCGCAGGGTGTTGTTGAGCTGGTCGTGCTCATCGGCCAGAGTTTTAAAGGCGCTGTGAAGTTCCGAGCAGGTTGCTTCACAGGGGCCGCTCTGCCGCAGCAGGTCATTTTTGATTTTCTCCTGTTCGCTGATCTTCAGCTCTTTTTCAGTGATCAGCAATGCCGTTCGGGTGACAGCCGAAGCAAGGTTATTTTGATGCTCTTCATGCTGGAGGAGCTGTTTTTCGCGGAGGTGAATCTGCTGATTCTGCTCATTCAGTGATTTCTGTGTTTCAGAGAGCGTACTCTCCTCCTGGAGCAGCAGCAGTTCACGCTCCTGGGCAATACTGTCCTCTCTGGCGATATGTGCCGCACACTCATGATTCAGCAGCTCTTCGGCTCTTATTTTCCCCAGCATGGGTTCAAGCTTTTCGCGTAACTCCTCCATGGAGAGCCATGAGAGCGCCAGATCAAGTTCGCGGATCTCCTTTTTCAGCTCCCGGAGTTTTTCGGCTTTTCTGACCTGGAGTTTCAGGCTTCGAACCTTTTTTTCCACTTCGCTCAGTACATCATCCACCCTTGAGAGGTCACGCGATGCGCTTTCAAGCAGTTTGAATGTCTGTTTTCTGCGCTGTTTGTAACGGGTAATACCTGCGGCCTCTTCAAATAGCTTGAGACGCTCCTCGCTTTTGTTGCTGATGATCTCTTCAATCATTTTCAGCTCAATCACCGAATAGGCATCGCTGCCCATGCCGGTATCGGTGAAAAGGTCGAGAATGTCCTTCAGGCGGCAGGGCACCTGGTTTAAAAGAAACTCGCTCTCTCCGCTCCGGTATAGGCGGCGGGTGACAGTAACCTCGGTATACTCGATCGGGAGGACATTTCTTGTGTTTTCAACGGTGATTGAAACTTCGGTAAGACTGAGCGGTTTGAGGTTTTTCGATCCGTTGAAAATGATGTTTTCCATTTTGGCGGACCGGAGCAGGGATGATTTCTGCTCGCCCAGTACCCAGCGCATTGCATCAACGACATTGGTCTTGCCACATCCGTTTGGGCCGACGATTGCCGTCAGTCCCTTGTCAAAGCTTATTCTGACCTTGTGAGCAAAGCTTTTGAAGCCGAAGAGTTCAATTTTGGAAAGGTACATCTGAACAGTGAGGGTTTGACAATCTCGATTCAGGTATAGATAATGAAAGTAAGAAAAAAAACGGTATACCCGTGAATTTGAAGGATTCCAAGGGAATCGTATCCACTGGACAAATGGGACAATGAAGCATAATCTAATGCGGTCTTTTATTGTTGTCATCCCGATTTTTCTTTGTCATCCCGAACGCAGAGAGGGATCTGATTGTCGTGAGTGAGTTCCCTCCTTTCAGTTCGGGATGACGGTGGGTTCTGGATGACATGGGGGGCTGCCAATATCACGCTCCTCTGAAGTTTGAAGAAATTATCTTTTCGTCGAATTCAAAATCTCTTTTGTTTGTACTTGATGGATAAGTAAAATATTTTTTTGCGATTTTTTACTGAAAGGCGTAAATATAGAGTATAGCCAATATAATCTGCATTCGCATGAACGGTCTTGTGAAAATTGAGCATTTAAAAGAACTTCTCATCGAAATACGGGAGCAAATGGTTTTGCTCGATAGCAATGTTGCTGAAATTTATGGGGTTGAAGTCAAACGAATAAATGAGGCTGTAAAAAATAACCCTGACAAGTTTCCTGATGGATACCTTTTGGATCTTGAGAAAAATGAGTGGGATGCATTGAAGTCGAAATTTTCGACTTCGATAAAAGGTGGCAAAGTAAAGTTGCCAACTGCATTTACAGAAAAAGGGCTCTATATGCTTGCCACTATACTCAAAAGTCCTCAAGCTACGCAAGCTACAATCTCAATTGTCGAGACCTTTTCAAAAATCAGAGAACTCTCCAGAAGTGTAAAAGAATTGTCTGTTGCAAAAGATAAAGCCGAACAAAATTCGCTTATGCAAAAAAGTGGCGAGTTGATTGCAGAGATCTTTGACGACGATTTACAGACAAGCGATTCTGAAACCTCAATAGAACTTAACTTTGCAGTATTGAAATTCAGGCATACAATAAAAAAGAAGAAAAAATGACGCCGGGGAAAAAGGACCAGAAGGAGTTCAGGGACAGCAAGGACGATGAGGAATAAAGGGATGCTCCTTTCTCAAAGAGGGCGATCACGCAGGATCGCCCTACACCAATCCACCATTTAAAATCTCTTCATCGCTTCCAGCACCCGAAGGCATTGGGCTGCGGCTTCTACATCGTGAACCCGCAGGATGCTCGCTCCGTTCATAAGCGCAATAGTATCTGCCGTTATCGTGGCTGTCAGTCTTTCGGAGGGGGGGAGTATCTCTTCTCCCTTCGGGGTGATGGCGTGACCGAGAAATGATTTTCTGGAGAGCCCTGCAAGGATTGGTCTTTTGAGCGCTTGCAGAGATCTCAGTCCGGCAAGGAGTTGAAAGTTCTCCTCAACACTTTTTCCGAATCCGAATCCCGGATCGATGATGAGGTCATGGATCGAATTTTTTTCAGCAACAGCAATCGACTGCTCCAGAAAGCAGCTCACCCTTGCAAGGATATCGCCCTTCCCGGAACCGGTATCGGTGCTCCATTGCATTGATTCCGGTTTCACCGGAGTGTGCATCAGAACTGCCGCCGCCCGGTATTGACTGCACACTCCGGGAAGATCGCCGTCAAAGGTAAAACCCGAAATATCATTGACCATATGTGCGCCGGCTTTGAAGGCTTTTTCGGCAACCTCTGCCTTCCAGGTGTCAATAGAGATAATTATATCGGTTTTTCTCTGCAAAAGCTCGATAAGCGGAATGGTTCGCATGATCTCCTCCCTGACGGAAATCTTTTCAGCTCCCGGTCGCGACGATTCACCGCCGATATCGATAATTGAAGCGCCCTCCCGGATCATCTCAAGCGCGTGCTCAAGTGCACGGTCAAGATCGACTTTGCCTTGGGTCTTGTGAAACGTGCCCCCGTCAAAAAACGAGTCAGGAGTGGTATTCAGAATTCCCATGATTTTTGGCCCGGAGGAGAGGTCGAGCAGTTTCCCTCTGCAATTGATCTGAAACTCTTTTCCGGCATTAATGCAGTTCATGACGATTGCTTCGTGTGTTTCAGTTGATGCCGAACGGTACAGGGGTAAAGGTCAGCAGAAAGATGGTAATGGCAACCCATCCGATAACTTTTCTTGAAAAGGGAAGCACTTCATTGTATTCCACCTGAGGGTGATTCAAACCGATAACTCTTGAAAGAATGACGGCCCAGAGAATCCAGCCCGACCATGACCAGCGGCGCAGAAGATCCGGGATGAGAGCAACTGATTCCGGATTGAATAATGAAAGCAGCAGTTCAAGCAGCGAGGGAAATCCGAGAATGGTAATAAAGATCAGGAATCCTCTTGCGGCTTTTGCATGTCCCCCTTTTCCGAACATGGCATAGATGACATGACCACCGTCAAGCTGTCCGACGGGAAGGAGGTTAAGGGCTGTTACCAGAGAGCCCAGCCATCCGGCGAACAGAAAAGGATAGTGGTACATCTCGGTCATCGGCGGGAGGTTTTTTGGGGCTACACTTTTTTCAAGCAGAATCCAGAGCAGGTTTTTGCCCAGCGTGAAGTTCTCCTGGGGAGGTGTCATCAGGGGGTTCTGAAACTCAGGGTGAATGGTATGGATGAAATCAGCCGGAGGCAGATTCAGAAAGCCGTAGAGCAGGATTACGGAACAGACGATAAAACCGCTCAACGGGCCGGTTACCCCGATATCGAAGAGGGCTTTTGTGGAGGGTATTCTCTCCCTGATCTTTATGACCGCGCCCATTGTTCCGAGGCTGAACATAAACGGCAGCGGCGGGAGCGGAATATAGTAAGGCAGTGTTGCCATAACCCGATAACGCCGGGCCGCGATAAAATGGCCGAATTCATGAACACTTAAAAAAAGCAGCAGGGAGAATGAGTATTGAACTCCGAAAGAGAGATTATTTATGAACGGAAAGACTTTGCTGATTGTGACCGGATGCCCGCCCCAGAACGCTCCTGCCCAAAGTGTTGTCAGAACCGTCAGGAGCAGCAGAGAGAGATGAAGAGGGTAGTTCTGAGGGTTTGTCTTCATCTTGTTTTGGCTGAAACATTGGAAAGGGTTGTGCAGTGGAAATAAATAGATGCACCCTTGTATCAATCTGCTTCGCTCATATAACTTTTAAAGTGGTATCCGACTGAGAGTCCGATCACGTTGGCTTTAAAGTCGCCGTTAAACGCCTGCATTCGGCCGGCACTCAGGAGCGCGGAGAGGGTCGGGTTGATGTCATAGCCGAGGCCGATATTTCCCTGCCAGACAAGACCTGAGCCAATTGCCAGGCCGCCTCCGCCGGCTGCGCCGACAAGGCCTTCAGTATTGATGAAGAGATCTCCGGTTACTGTTTTTCTTGCACCCGTGCCAAGCAGACCGGTCATATAGGCTCCGGCTCCACCGCCATATGCTGCCAGTCCCTGCCCTGTTATATACCAGTCGCGGTTGAGGAAGTAATCGATCTGAACACCAAGATTGTCAACATTCTGATCGGCGTGGTGGGAGCGCCAATTATCAGCAGCTTTAAAATAGCTCTGGCTGACTGCCCGAATACGCAGGAAGGCGGGTTCGAAAACCGGACGATCAATCAAGGCCGCGCTGACTTTGTTCTTTGCGCCTGACTGGTAACCCAGCTTGAAGGCAACAGTTTTAGCTTCAAATGTTCCAGTACGGGACGAAAGGTATCCTGCGGAGAGATCAGCAAACAGATTGCGGGTAAGATTATATTGCACTCCTGCCGATGCATTGAACAGAAGACCTCCGCCGGAATCAATATTGCCGCCACCGCCGCCGCCAAGGGAGAGGTCGGTACTTGCAAAAAGATTTCCTCCAAGTGGCACTTTGAAGCCTCCGCCAATAAGAATCTGCATGTACCCTGCGCTGCTCCCACCTGCGGCGCCCTCCGTCTCCAGACGGGCAAACCAGTGCTCATCAAGGTAAGTCCGCCACTCTATACCGATCAGCGAGAAATTCGTTTGAGGAGTTCCAAAATCGGTAAGGGCTGTAGATGCAACATGCAGATCCCGTTTGATCAGTGCCAGTGAATATTGTTTTGGTGATAACTGCCTGTACTGCTCTCCGGAGAGGACTCGACTTCCGCTGCGTTCCCTGCCGTTTTCAATAAACGAATAGAATGGAAGGGTATAGGAGATAAAGGGCCGGGTTGTGGTGATCGTTCCTCCATCAGGAAAGTCTACATGACTTACCCCTGCTCCTAACTTGCCCCGGCTTCCCATATCATAGGTCACAGCCGCATGCGTACGCAACATAAGACCGCCGCCACTGAGTGTATATCCGCCGCGACCGCCGCCTCCGCCGACAAAAAGACCGGTATCAAGGCCTAATTTCTCCGTGAGCGGCAGGGAGAGGCCTCCATCAAGGCCGATGGTAATGAACCCTCCCCGTTCACCTTTTACCGCCATCCATGATCCGATACCGGCATGAAAGTTTTTTGTGAAATTATGGCTTATCCCCAGTGCGGTCATTCCCATCTTTTCACTTCCGGGCAGGCTGAACTCTTCATAGGAAATTTTCAGGGCACCTGTCGTTAGCTGTGGCCCGGCCACCTCCTCTGCTCCGCATTGAAGAGGTGCAAATCCAAGAATTGCAGCAAGGATAATAACTCCCCCCATATGGTGACGACGACCACTCATGGACGACGGTATTTATTGATTATTGAACCATTCGACTCACTTGAGTTCACTCCTGTTAATTGTCGTGAGCGGTTTGAGAATTTTCGAACCACGAAACAGACGAAATTACACGAAATGGTGCAGAAGTAAACCATCAAGCTGTTCTCTTCGTCCACAGGTGTCCAACTACCAATATCGCCTTCCTCCGGACCTCAATCCGGAATCTCTGTTTTCGTGCCTTTTCGAGATATTTCGTGGTTCAAAATCTCTTCATCTTCTCTTTTCAGAGCACCGCCCAAAAACGCAATCGAATAGCGAAGCAAATAAATTGTGATGCCTTTAATCCTGGTCGTTGTCCTTGTCTTTAGGCTTGGCCGCAGCTCCCTTCTCACCTTTTTTCTAACTCTTCTCGTCCCCGAAAGTCGCGACCAGTCCCTTGACCAGTTCATCTTTCTCCGCAGCATTCAGCTTTGCCTCAGGATGTGCCGGCAGGTAGATAACCATCGGCATTTTACCTTCCCTTACCTCTTCGGCAGCTTTTTCGCCCTCATTCTCTTCAGGCCGTCCCCATTCGGAAACATTGAATGCCTCGCGTCCCTTTGATACATCGAGCTGTGTCAGCCAGGAAGCAGGCGCTACAGAGCTGTACCATGGCCATACAGTATTGTTGGAGTGGCAGTCCTTGCAGGCTCGGTTGAAAAGCTCCTCTGTTCTCGGGGAGTCCCATTTCGGTTCACCGGTCACCGGCGGATTTGCGTGATCACGCCCGTAAGGAACAAGCTGAATGGCTGCAAGGGCGATAGCTGCGCCGCCTAAAAATTTTACAAAATTCATTTGTTTGTTCTCCTTCTTATCGTTGATTAATACGGATTAAAAAATCAGGGTTCAGAACCGGACAGAAAGTATGCTCAGAGGCCAGGAACAGGCAAGCTGATGATCTCTTTTACCTGTCGCGATCTCTGCAATCATATCCAGTTCGAGTTCGGTATAGAATTTTCGTGCCGAGGTCAGCCCGTCAAGTGTAAACGCCGTTATGCCCTGCATTGCAGCAATCAGTGGCACTCCGCCCGCCAGCAGCAGACTCCGGTATCCATCAATGCCCACAAATGCCGTTGTGGCATGCTCTCTGGAGCGGGCAATAATGACTGCAAGCTGACCCGGTGTGAAGTGGTGCAGGCTTTGAGCCAACACCATAACGTCAAACTCATCTTTTTTCAGCTCTGTCAGTTCAAGGGCATTGAGTCTGCGAAACTCTGCCGGAATATTTTTTTCCGCTGCCTTGCGCCTTGCGTCATCAATATAAGCCGGAACGATATCCGATCCGGTAACCGTTACCGGCAGCTTTTTTTGCCGGACAGCTTCACCGAGTGCCAGAGTCAGCCCTCCGGAACCACAAGCCAGTTCAACTACCCTTGCATTTCTTTGTTCCCGCCGGGCAATATCAAGGAGCATCGGCAGAAGAAGATCGACATAACGCTGATAGAGTTGCATCATGGCGTTTTGCCGGTCGAGCGCATTGACCAGTTTAAGCTTTTCGCATTCCGGAAGATTTCGGTCATCCATATGCTCGTTTTCCGTGGTGCGAAGCGCCCGGTCAATCAGTTCCGGCAGAAGAAACCCTCCTCCGAATTTTTCTGAGACCCTGAATCGTTCTTCAAGAAACCGGGATAAAACGGAGTTTACCACTGTTTCAAGCTCCGCCACCTTCTTCCAGTCGGGAGGAAATACTCCCTCCCTGCGAAGATTGTCCAGCGCTTTGAAACCCGCAGTTTTCAGTTGCAGCATAATGTGTCCCGGTCTGTAGGGTTTCTTTTTCCTGAACTCTAATATACACAGCCTGAAGCATTTATAAAAAAACGCACAACTTGCACGGGTACTTACGCTTTCCAAGCGTCCTTTTTCTTTTGTGAAAGCGGAGTTGACCTGTTGTGTTTTTTTTAAAAAATCATGATCGCCGGAAACTATTAAAAAAGATTTTGTTTTTCAATTAACTGATACTAAATTGGTATCAATTAAAAAATAACAATGAAAGTACTGACAAAAAATACGGATTACGCCATACGGGCACTCCTTGCACTTGCCGCAGCGAGGGGGAGATATCTCTCCGCAAAGGCAATTGCTTCAGGGCAGGATATTCCCTATCAGTTTTTGCGCCGTCTCCTGCAGGAGATGATCCGTCACAACCTGATTATCTCAAAAGAGGGGGCGCGGGGCGGGTTTATGCTTGAAAAGGATCCCGACCTGATAACGGTGACGCAACTGATCGAAATTTTTCAGGGGAAGGTACAGGTGTCGGAGTGCATGTTCCGCAAGCAGATCTGCGGCAACCGTTCGAGGTGTGTACTGCGCCATGAGATCATGCGCATCGAGCAGGTGGTGCAGAGCGAATTTGAAAAAGTCACCATCGGCAAGCTGCTCCGTGACCTTGAAGCGGCAAACAGGAAGTGACAGGCAGTAAAAACAATCTAACTCATAAAATATGCGCCATTAATAATCGTCGTGAGTGGTTTGAGTACAAGGCGGACGGAGCGGAGGCACCGGAGTGTACACGAAAGTACATGAGGATTCCGAGCACCGACCAACGCAGAAATCGAAGCACGTAACAGATTATTAGTGGTGCATGAAAGGGACAAAACCATGAGACGTCAGATAATCTCCATTGATGAAACAAAATGCACCGGATGCGGAGAGTGTATTCCAGGATGTCCGGAAGGAGCACTGCAGGTTATTGACGGCAAGGCGCGCCTTGTCAGTGATCTCTTCTGTGACGGTCTCGGAGCCTGCATCGGGCACTGCCCGACCGGAGCGATGAAAATAGAGAGTCGTGAAGCCGAACCCTACGATGAAAAACGGGTTATGCACGAGAGTATTGTAAAGGGAGGGGCGAATGTGATTGCAGCCCATCTCCGGCATCTGATTGAGCATAACGAGCAGGGCTACCTGCAGCAGGCGCTTGACTACCTCAAAGAGCAGGGAATAGCCAATCCGCTCCCTCCACCATCTGTCAGGGCTCCACACCGCCATGGTACGCATGGCGGGGGGTGCCCCGGCAGCAAAATGGTGGATTTCCGTGACAGCGGTTCCTCTTCAGACGCAGCGCCAGCTCATTTGGCAGCCTCACCGGCGAGTTCCCTACGCCAGTGGCCGATCCAGCTCCATCTTGTTTCACCGCAGGCGCCATACTTTCAGGGTTCCGATCTTTTACTTGCTGCCGACTGTGCCGCATTTGCTGTTGGCGATTTTCACGCAAAGTTCATGAGCGGTAAAAGCCTTGCGATAGCATGCCCGAAACTTGACTCTGAGATGGAGATCTATGTTGACAAACTTGCCGCCATGATTGACCTGTCACACATCAACACCATCACGGTTGCGATTATGGAAGTGCCCTGTTGCGGCGGGTTGATGTCGATTGTGGCTGAAGCGCTGAAGAAGGCCTCGCGCAAGGTTCCGGTAAAAAAAGTGGTGATCAGTCTCAAGGGCGAAACCCTGAAAGAAGAGTGGGTTTTAATGTAGGGGCTCCCACGCATTTGGGGGGGGGACGTTCGTGATTTACTGTATTTACGAGAAAGAAGATGAAGATTATTTGACCACGAAACAGACGAAAAAGAGAGCGGTGAATGTAGGGGCAATCCCTTGTGGTTGCCCGGATATTCCTGATTCAATGAATAACCAGAACAAGCGATGCTGAAAGATGCGATGGGGGGATACCGGGGTACAGCAATAGAGATCAGCCGGGTAATCCAGGCTGATCCGGACAATGCTGATGCCTACTGCAACAGGGCCAATGCACTAAGCAGCACGGGGGATTATCGGGATGCCATTGATGATTATACAACTGCCTTGAAAATCGGGTTGCGATTCCGCGAAGCGATAACGGCTTACGGCAACCGGGGGATTGCACGGCTCAACGTTGGTGACATCTATGGTGCCCTGGAAGACTTCAGTGAAATTATCAGGAGAAAGCCCGGTAACAATCGGCTGCTTCACGCAGCATACAACAGCAGGGCATCAGTTAAGGAAAAAATCGGCGATAAGGAAGGTGCGGCAGAGGACCGGATGCAAGCCTCGATGCTCTCACCGGATGTGCAATAACAATAACCAAAATGGAGGATAGAGAGATGGGAATGTACTGTGATCAATGTCAGGAGAGTGTCCATGGCAGCGGATGTACGGTGAGAGGGGTATGCGGAAAGGATGATATGACCGCGATGTTGCAGGATGTGCTTGTCTATGCAGCCGAAGGTCTTGCGCTCGCAGCCGAAAAACAGCCGGGAAGTGTGTCGCGAAAAGTCGGTCAGCTGATCAGTGAATCGCTTTTTGTAACCGTTACCAATACCAATTTCGATGAGGATGCCATTGTTGCCCGTATTTTCAAGACCCTAGCCCTTCGTGATGAACTGAGTGCAACTCTTGCCGTTCAGCCCGAGCATGACGCTGCAAGCTGGAGCGGCAGCTCAAAGGATGAGTTTCTGGCAAAAGCGGCTTTGGCAGGTATTGAAAGCCTGAGTGAAAATGAAGACCTTCAGTCGCTGAAAAGCCTCGTGCTTTACGGCGTCAAAGGCCTTGCAGCCTATACTGATCATGCCGCAGTTCTCGGTTACCATGATGACGACATCTATGCATTTTACGTCAAGGCTCTTGCCGCTCTGACCAAAGAGCTTTCAGCCGATGAACTCACTGCGCTGGTGCTCGAAACCGGAGCTGTTGCCGTCAAGGCGATGGCCCTGCTCGACAAGGCCAACACCGAATCGTACGGTCACCCGGAGATCACAACAGTGAAGACCGGTGTCGGTAAAAACCCCGGCATCCTCATTTCAGGTCATGACCTGCGTGATATGGAAGATCTGCTGAAGCAGACCGAAGGAACCGGAGTTGATGTCTATACCCACTGCGAAATGCTTCCGGCACACTACTACCCGGCATTCAAGAAGTACTCACACTTTGTCGGTAACTACGGCAGTGCATGGTGGGCGCAGGATCGCGAGTTTGACTCCTTCAACGGTCCGATTCTCATGACGACCAACTGCATTGTACCGGTTCGTGAAGCCTACCGAAACCGTATGTTTACCACCGGCATGGCGGGCTATCCCGGACTGAAACATATTCCGGCACGTCCTGAAGGGGGTCAGAAAGACTTTTCAGCTCTTGTAGCACTGGCAAAAACCTGCCCGCCACCAAAAGAGCTTGAAAACGGCAAGATTGTCGGAGGATTTGCCCATAACCAGGTAATTGCCCTTGCTGACAAGGTTGTTGCTGCGGTCAGGAGCGGAGCTATCAAGCGCTTTGTGGTGATGGCCGGCTGTGACGGGCGTCACAACTCCCGCAAGTACTATACCGATGTTGCCGGTGCATTGCCCGACAATACCGTCATCCTGACGGCAGGTTGCGCCAAGTACCGTTACAACAAGCTGGAGCTTGGTGATATCGGCGGCATCCCGCGTGTGCTTGATGCAGGCCAGTGCAACGACTCCTACTCACTTGCGGTCATTGCCCTGAAGCTCAAGGCGGTATTCGGACTTGAGGATATCAATGATCTGCCGATCTCCTTTGATATCGCATGGTACGAGCAGAAAGCCGTGACGGTGCTGCTTGCACTGCTCTATCTCGGAGTCAAAGGTATCCGCCTCGGACCAACACTTCCCGAGTTCCTCACCCCCAATGTAGCTGCAGTGCTGGTGGAGAAGTTTGGTATCAAGCCGATCGGAACAGTTGCTGCCGATGTGGAAGCCATGATGGTTGGCGCATAACGGAAGATCCTTTTAATCAAACAGTAAAGCCCCGCTTCGGTCGGGGCTTTCTGTTATATTATAGATAATCCGTATAATAAGGGAGAGGACGTACTGTGAGAACGTACTGTAAAAAAAGAAGTATCAGGGCACCTCTATTAATTGTCGTGAGAAGCCCGAGAACAAGGCGGACGGAGCGCAGAACCCGGAGTGTACACGGAGTACATGAGGATTTCGAGCACCGCCCAACGCAGTCATCGGGTT
>NZ_MPJE01000075.1:0-12629 GCF_001975465.1 Chlorobium sp. KB01 | reverse complement strand
TCTACACGGGAATCGGGAGACCCGGCAAGCTCCCTCGCCCAAGGCAAAAGGCAGGAGGGTAGTATCAATGAAGGAGAGAACCCGAAGAATTGATGCAGAAGCGAACCGGGAGTCGGACGGTGTAATAGTACCCGAGAAGCAGCCGAACAGAGAAACCCCTGTTTTGACGGAGGCTGTGGAGGTAAGGACACCGGCCAAGAGGAACGCCGGAGAAGAAGCCACCAACCGGATACAGAGCCGGAACATGGTGTCGTTCGGACTCGAAGGCGTGCGAACACGAGCCAAAACTGACAAGACGTGCTGCTTTACTGCACTGCTGCACCACATCACACCTGAACTGCTCCGCCAAAGCTTTTATGAGCTGAACCGCAAGGCAGCGCCGGGAATCGACGGTGTGACATGGCAGGCCTACGAAGAGCAGTTTGAAGAACGCCTGCAGACCCTGCACACAGAAATCCACAAAGGCAGCTATCGAGCAAAACCGGTACTGAGGACGTATATCCCGAAAGCCGATGGTCATAAACGCCCACTGGGCATAACGGCCATAGAAGACAAGCTTGTCCAACAAGCCATAGTCAATGTGCTGACGGTGATATATGAAACAGAATTCTATGGATTCTCCTACGGATACCGGCCCGGTCGAAGCCAGCACGGAGCGCTGGATGCGCTGGCAACAGCTATTTTGACGCGCAAAATCAACTGGATACTGGATGCAGACCTGCAAGGATTCTTTGACAGTATACCGCATGAACGCCTGCTCGAATTCATCAGAAAACGAGTTGGAGACAAACGGATACTGCGCCTGATCAGCAAATGGCTGAAGACGGGATACAGTGAAGACGGACGCATCTATCGGCAAACAGTAGGCACACCACAGGGGTCGGTGATTTCGCCGCTGCTGGCCAACATCTATCTTCACTACGCACTGGACGAATGGGTGGAAAATGAACGACGAACCCGTCCAAACGGGGAGGTCATCATTGTGAGATACGCCGACGATATGGTATTGGGCTTCCAGTACAAGAACGAGGCGGAACGATATCTTGCAGCCCTAAAAGAACAGTTGTCCGGTCACGGATTGACACTGCACCCTGAGAAAACCTGTCTGAAAGAGTTCGGTCGATATGCCGCAGAAGGACGGAAGAAACGGGGAGAGGGAAAACCGGAAGGATTTGATTTTCTGGGGTTTACACACCTGTGCAGCAAGAACCGGAAAGGTGGTTACTTTCTGAGACGGAAGACCATAAGCAAACGACTGCGCCAAACGATACGGGAAGTCAAGGATGCCCTGAGAAAAAGAATGCATGCACCCATAAAACAGACAGGAATCTGGCTGAAAAGTGTTGTGCTGGGATACGGGCAATACTTTGGCGTACCGGGAAACATCAAGGCCCTGAAAAGCTTCAGAGACCTTGTGGCCAAAGCGTGGTACTGGAGCCTGAGGCGCCGAAGTCAGAAAGGAACAGCCATGACCTGGCAACGATTTACGCCCATCGTAAATACTTATCTCCCGCGCCTCCGATTATGCCATGATTTCCCGGAGGTACGATTCGCTATTACTCAAGGCAGGAGCCGTATGCGGTAGTTCCGCACGTACGGATCTGTGCGGGGGGTGTCAGGTAACTGGCATCCCTACCGCGACCAACAAACCACACAAAAACGCCAAAAGCAATCATCCGAATCAAATGAGGGGAGGGTATTCACCGGTAACAGTTACTCGACACGAACCACATTGTACAGAGATGCCTCCCTTCTGTTCGGCATGGCGCCTTGAAGAGATTGTGAATTTTGAATAATGAATTCCGGATTGTGTGAGCCCTTTCCTTATCGCCTCTCTCTCCCTTCAAATGAGTCCGCCAACGCACAGGACTTTTTTATCTCCCTCCTGCCCAGGAGGTGAAAAACAACAGTCGGCGTTCCTGATTCTCTCTGATCAGGGTATCACTTTTCTGTTCTATAGAATCCTTAAAGATCACGGGGGTTATCAATAATTTCAAATGAGATCTCTTTTTTGTGATCATGAAAAACGATTCGGATGTAGTGAAGGTTTTCGGTCCGGAAAATATCCGCACCCTTTTCTGATGCCCTGAGAATGATGTGCCCTTTGTTATGACCAAGCTCTTTGGAGAAGTCGCTCCATTTCCTGAAAACGAGATTGGTAAACGACTCCCCCTCTCTGACACCTACAATGTCTGTATCAGTAAGGTCAACGATCAAATCAGGAGATGCGAGCAGTGACATCTCCTTTCCTACCCAGATACTGATAATTTCACAGTGAAACGGTAGATAGAGAGAGTTTTTGGTAAAAAACCCCTCTTCTCCATTGCTGATTGCATTCAGAAAGCTTTTCATGATATCTGATTGTTAAATAGTGACAAAGTCACCGTCAATAATTGAAAAACAGAACCCATAACAACATAAAGATCGGCAAAAGGATCGGCAGAGAGTATTTATAGATGTACTCAAGAAAATCGGGAACCTCGACATCGGCCTGCTCGGCAATATTTTTAACCATGAAGTTAGGAGCATTGCCGATGTAGGTCAGGGCACCAAAAAAGACCGAAGCAACAGAGATCGCCATGAGATAGATATCCGACGTAAGATCTCCCGAAACCGAAGAGGCTACGCCGTTGGCGAAGAGTTTAACATCAGAAGAGAGTCCGATATCAAAGCCGAACTTCCCTAAAGCACCGGCAAAGAAATTCAGGTAGGTCGGAGCATTATCAAGAACGCCCGAAAGCGCTCCGGTTAGCCAGAAAAATCGTGATACCGAGAGTTCACTGGCATGAGTTTTTGCAAAATCAGCAATAAGAGCCAGCGCAGGAATCATGGTGGCAAAAATACCTATAAAAAGAAACGCAACCTCCTTTATGGGCTCAAAGTTGAACTCATTGCCCTTGAATGCCTCCTGATTCGAGAATTTATAGGCCAGAAGAGCAATCATAAACATGATCACTTCCCGGATGCCGAACGGCAGATGAAAAAGCTCCTGAAGACTGGGAAACCCCGCGATCACAGCAGGGTCAAGAAAGACAGCACAGATAATACCGGCGAGTAATAATAAATTTCGCCTTCCTGTAATACGTACTCCTCCTCCTCCTTCGATTGATTCGATACCTCTCAGATCACCAACTCCTGCCTTTGCATCAAGAATGATAAAAATGATGAGTAGTGCTGAGACCGTAATGACCCACGGTAACAATACTTTGGATAGAACCCAGAAAAACGGCACACCCTTTAAAAATCCGAGAAAGAGTGGAGGGTCACCTATCGGAGTAAGCGCGCCGCCGATATTGCTGACAATAAAAATGAAAAACACAATATGAAACGCCTTCAATCGGCCATCATTGATGCGCATATAGGGACGTATGAGCAGCATGGATGCTCCGGTTGTTCCGACGAGATTTGCAATCACCGCTCCTGTAAAAAGCAGCAATGCATTGAAGAGAGGAGTTCCTCTCCGTTCAATCCTGATCAAAATCCCCCCGGATACTACAAAGAGGGATGAGATCAGGGCTATAAACGAGATGTACTCTTCAAGGGTATGCTCCAGAACCGAGAGCCCGTTCTCCATGAGAAAACCATAGTAACCCGCCACAAGAACACCCAGGCCTGTCGAAACAACCGGATAGTTCCGCTCCCAGAAGCGATGGAAGAGGAGCGGACCTGTCGCTATCATAAGCAAAAGCGTAATAAACGGGGCGACAAGCCAGAGCGGCGGCAGTTGGTTTGTCGGCTGAACGGCTAAAAGTGTTGCGCTTTTTACGCCCTCTATACTTTCAGCAGCTTGAAGGGGCAGACCTGTTGATGTACAGAAAATAACGGTAAGCCCTAATACGATCAAGTGTAAATACCCTGTTGATTGCTTCATAAAAAGTATCTTTTAAAAAAGTCAGATGAATTAAATAAGTGGGAAATCATGATCTCTGACTTTCATACTGGTCAGACCCGTAAAGATTGAGCTGCTTCCGATAAAAGGCGAAGGCCTCTTCCTGGCGGACCACTCCAAGCAGTTTGCCGTTGTTTGTATCAAGAACCGGCAGCATATCATAATCAGAGATTTCAAAAAGTTTCAGTGCTTCATCAAGTTTTGAGGTTTCATAAAGGACAGGCACATCCTTCTTGACAATATCTTCAGCAATGAGTCCCACCAATAAATCCTCTCTGAGCAGTGCTCTCATCTCATCAAGGCTTATGATTCCGGAAAACAGCCCTTGATTATCTGTAACCAGGAAGCTTGATTCCGGTGTATTAAAAAAAACATCAATCATATTTGCTGCGCTCTCTGAATCGCTGAATGTCACGTAGTCTGTTTTCATAACTTCAGCAATACTGATATGTTCTGCAACTGAAAGAGCAATGCCAAACCCTACCCTGACTCCCTCCTTTTCAAGTACATAGCTCTCCATACTATGACGATAGGCAAGCCGGGCAATCAGCGATGAGGTTACGGCAGCAAACATGATTGGCAGCACAATCTCATATTGACCGGTCACTTCAAAAAGAATCAGTATAACGGTCAACGGCGCCCTCATAATACCAGCCGTTAATGCACCCATACCGACCAGAGCATAAGCGCCTGATGTGGCTGTTATTGCAGGGAAATACATATGGACAATATTGCCGAACATTCCCCCGAGCATAGCTCCCATTTTCATGGCTGGAGCAAACATCCCGCCTGATCCTCCGGAACCGATACTGAGACCGGCAACAACAGGTTTGAAGAGATAAATACCGATCATGTTGCTCCAGCTTTCACTCCCATGAACTGCATTATTTATTGCTTCATAGGTAAATCCATAGAGACCCGGAAACCAGATACAGATAACCCCACTCATTAGGCCGCCGATTGCAGGCATTGCCCATACAGGTATCTTCCATCTCTTTTCGATTCTCTGAAACCACTCCTCGATAGCGTAGTAAATTTTAATGAACATCACTGCTGACAGGCCGGCAAGTATACCGAGCAGGCAATAAAACAGCAGCTCGGTATTCGACACCAGAGCGTATTCGGGAACCTGAAAAGTCGGAGAGTTACCAAGAAAACTTCTCGAAAGGACGGTACCAATGACAGCCGCAATAACAATAGGGCTGAAGGTTTTGACGCTGAAATCTCCCAGCAGCACTTCAACAGCAAACATTACACCGCCAATGGGTGCATTGAATACAGCAGCCAGCCCTGCTGCTGCTCCGCAACCAAGGAGTGTACGGGTCTTGTTAGGCGAAAATCGCAGCAACTGGGCTACGGTTGAACCGATTGCAGCGCCAACCTGGACGATTGGAGCTTCACGACCGCCACCTCCGCCTGAACCGATACTCACAACTGATGTCAAACTTTTATGAAAACAGAGGTTGCGGTCAATAATACCATCATTTTGTGCCACAGCCTTGATGACCGATGCAAGTCCATGCCCGGGCCTTGCTTTTACTATAAATGCGTTGTAGAGCCCTACAATCAGTCCCCCAAAGGCAGGGATGAAGGGCAGCAGAACCTTCCAGTAGTCGTCGATGAAGGTATGTTTACCGAACGATCGAAGACCGGTAAAGCTCCAGGTACTTATCGTTACAATAGCATCATGAAAAACCACCGCAACATAACCGGTCAGAAGGCCGACGATGACAGCAACAAATAAAAACGGGATGTCCTGATTAAGATTGAGCTGAACAAGGAGATAATCGAGGGTGAGTTTGAAAAACTGCCGGAAAGTTCCGTTAAAGTAACGGGTTCGTCGGATGATGCCATAGAAAAAAGCTAACAGCTTTCTGCTGATACGTCCATGTATATAAGATGATAGTTTCATTACTTCAATGTGCTAAAAATCGATGCATAAATAAAATGCAACGCTTCGCCAAACATTGTTTTACGGCATTGTTTCTGCATCGGAACGCCCCGCCCTTCCGTTTTTGCGACCGGCATTTATCTTTAAAAAAGCAGATTGCACCTCATAATATAAGGACAATCAACTCTATGAGCGCCGATTCTTCATAAGAAACGTGAAAAATCTTAACATTATTTACATAATTGTATTTTATTATTAATAAATTTCAGTTATTATTGAGCTGATCCTAAATTATTAACAATAACATCCGCTTTCCCTAAAAAAAGGAGGTAATGAGCTGATAAGGCGCAAAAGACAGATAAAAATAATGCTGTAATCTCCTGCTTGATCTCCCGCGATCATCAATGTCAGCTTCAGCGGGGCAAAACAGAGGGATTGATTCAAGAAAAAGAAAAGTAACCAACTACATCATGAAAAAAATCGAAGCTATCATACGATCAAGCCGGTATGAAGAGGTCAAAAAAGCTTTGCATGACATCGACATTGATTTCTTCACCTGGTGGGATGTCACGGGCCAGGGCAATGACACAAAGCACAAGACTGAAATATACCGGGGAACCGTCAGGGATACATCATTCATATCCCGGAGATATCTCTCCCTTGTTGTTCGCGATGTCAATCTGCAGAAAACTATCGACTGTCTGCTTAAGACCGCCTATACCGGTGAGGTTGGCGACGGAAAGATATTCGTTTCCGAAATCGTTCAGTCCTATAGAATCAGGACTGGAGAGAGCGGTGATGAATCGCTTTTCAACAAGGACTGAATAAAAGAGAGGTCATCCAGGTATTAAACGTTTTACAATTTCAACAAACAGGCCAATGTCAAAGAAACTACTTATTATTCTGTCAGGTGTATTCCTGACCCTCTGCATCGTGGTGGGAGGCGATGCATTTGCACTGAAGTCCCTGGATCCAAGTGGAGCAACAACCGGCCTTACCGTTGATGTTTCTGCAGCAACTGCCGGTTCACCTACAGCAACTGAAATAACTGACCAGATCGGGAAAAACAAGGTCTCCATCAACATGATGTGGGTCCTGATAACCGGTTTTCTGGTCATGTTCATGCAGGCCGGTTTTGCCATGGTTGAATCAGGCTTGACAAGGGCAAAAAATGCGGCACACACCATGTCGATGAACATGATGATCTACCCTATAGGGATGCTCGCATTTTTTATATGCGGATTCGGAATCATGTTCGGCGGAGTTGGACCGCTTGCAACGCTTGGAGGCTATGACGGCCTTAACCAGGAGTTTGCCATAAGCCTCTTCGGACACACTTTCGGACTCTTTGGCACAAAGGGGTTCTTCCTCAGCGGAGTCTATGATGTCAGTGTTTTTGCCCTCTTTCTGTTTCAGATGGTTTTCATGGATACCACGGCAACCATACCTACCGGTTCAATGGCAGAGCGCTGGAAGTTTTCTGCATTCGTGGTCTACGGATTTTTTGTAGGCACCATACTCTATCCGGTTTACGGCAACTGGGTATGGGGCGGCGGATGGCTCTCCCAGATGGGCAACCAGTTCGGACTCGGTAATGGACATGTTGATTTTGCCGGTTCATCGGTTGTTCACCTTACCGGCGGTGTCCTTGCCCTGGTCGGCGCGATTATCATCGGACCACGTATTGGCAAGTATAACAAGGACGGTTCCCCGAACGCCATTCCTGGTCACAACATTCCTATGGCAGTCATCGGCACCTTTATTCTTGCTTTTGGCTGGTTCGGCTTCAACCCCGGCTCAACACTTGCAGGAACCGACCTCCGTATGAGTATCGTTGCTGTGAACACCATGATAGCTTCGGCAACCGGTGCTATTGGCGCAATGCTCTACATGTGGTGGTTCAAGACCAAAAAACCGGATCCGACCATGATGATCAACGGACTTCTGGCCGGTCTTGTGGCGATTACCGCACCCTGCGCCTTTGTTACTGTTCAGGCTGCGGCATTGATAGGACTGATTGCAGGTGTACTGGTTATTGAGGCTGCGTTTTTCATCGAGAAAGTGCTCAAGATAGATGACCCGGTTGGAGCAATCGCTGTACACGGTGTCAACGGTGCATGGGGATGTATTGCTCTCGGTCTCTTTGCTGATGGCACCTATGGCGCAGGTTTGAACGGTGTAGCCGGTCCGGTAACCGGACTCTTTTACGGCAACCCCGGCCAGCTCTATGCCGAGCTCATCGGAATCTCGGCCAACATTATTTACATCGGCGCATTAGGATGGGTGGTCTTCAAGCTGATTGATATCGTAATCGGCAACAGGGTCAAGCCTGAAGATGAACTTGACGGTCTTGATATCCCTGAAATGGGTGTTGAAGGCTACTGCGGTATCAGACTTGACAAAAACTCTGAGACGCCGCTCTCCAAGTAATACGCAAGGAACTTTACCCTACAAAGAAAAGCCGCCTTTCTGCAGGGCGGCTTTTCCTGTTTTCTCGCCAAAGTCAGGAAATGAGAGTTATGGAGAGTTGCCTTTTGTTGAGAAAAGAGCTGTGAATCAGAGAGTGACAACAACAGTATTGCGTATTTTGCAAACAATTCAAATATCAATGCTATGAAATCAGGAACGATAAGCCTCGAAAGAGGTCTATATTTAGCCAGGATCAGGGAGAATCTGGTAAAACAGAAAAACTGGAAACTCGGGGCAACCATTTTTGCCGGCAAGATGATCGGGCTTTTTGTTCTCCTGTTGTCTATGAACATGTTGACTGGAGTTATCGGCGTTCCGGCAATGGCAGCAGATGCCTATTCGCCAGCCGAGACAAATATTATCAACGCAATTAACACGGTCTGGACATTAGTGGCTGCTGCTCTGGTTTTCGGCATGCAGGCAGGATTCGTCATGCTTGAAGCCGGATTCGCAAGAAAACGGGAAACAGTGAACGTGCTTCTTGAGTGTGTGCTTGATACGGCAATATGCGGTATCTCATTCTGGGCTATCGGCTATGCATTCATGTTCAGTACCGGCAATGGCTTTATCGGCCAGGAGTGGTTTTTTCTGCAGGGTGCCCCGGCAACCTATGGATCAACCGGTGTAGCATTGCTTGCTCACTGGGTCTTCCAGTTTGCATTTGCCGATACCGCATCAACCATCACGTCAGGCGCCATGATCGGACGCACCAGCTTCCGTGGTGACATCCTCTACAGTATTGGCGTGACTGCGTTCATCTATCCGATTATCGGTCACTGGGCATGGGGTCCGGACGGATTCCTCGCAACCATGGGTACACCGGGACATTTCCTGCCTGAACTCGGGAACCCTTTTCGTGACTTTGCCGGTTCAACCATTGTGCATACCATCGGCGGTGTAGTATCCCTTGCCGGAGCTATCGTTTTAGGGCCGCGTATCGGTCGTGTATTCCTTCGTGACGACAAAGCGAGAGGTGGACTGCCAGCAGCACACAGCCTGCCGGTTGCCGTTACAGGTGCTTTCCTCTTGTGGTTCGGATGGTATGGATTCAACCCCGGAAGCACGCTTTCGGCAATGGATACAGTTGGTATTGGCCGCGTGGCAGCAAATACGACACTCGCGGCATGTTCCGGAGCAATCAGCGCCATATTTTTAGCCTTCTATTTCGGCTCATTCAAAGGGAAGTTTGACGTTGGCTTTACGGTGAATGGTCTGCTTGGAGGACTGGTTGCCATCACCGCTCCATGCTACTGGGTCTCTCCGTTTGGATCCATCATCATCGGCCTTATTGCAGGTGCGATTGTGTTTGGCGGTATCTACCTTTTGGAGTATCTCCGTATTGATGATCCGGTCGGAGCAGTTCCGGTTCATGGATTGAACGGCATCTTCGGCACGCTTTCCATCGGATTGTTTGCCAGTGGAGAGTACGGTTTTGCAACACCTGTCGGTCCTGACAACACAGCTCCTGTAGCGGGACTATTCTACGGTGGCGGATGGAATGTATTCCTTGCGCAGCTCACCGGAAGCGCCATCATTACTCTGACAACCTTTGCTGTTGCCATGATTCTGATGTTCGTCATCAATACATTACCCTATCCATTCAAACTTCGTGTCGAGCCTGAAGCTGAAACCGGAATTGGTGGACTGGATGTGTTCGAGCATGGTGCAGAAGCCTACTCCAACTGAGTGAGTTACAACAGTATGAAAAAAGGAAAAGAGTATCCTCCTGTTTCATTCGTTGAGATGCTGTGAAAAAGTGAAGTTTGATTCTTACACACGAATATCGTGATTATTGCAGGCTCTCATGACATGGCGCATTAATTACTAAAAATTTATCGAATATGAAAAAAATTGAAGCCGTTATACGGCGCTCCAAATTTGAAGAGGTAAAAGCGGCACTGCATGCCATTGATATTGACTTTTTCTCCTATACCGAAACATACGGAGTAGGAAATGAGAGAAAAAAGAAGGATGTCTTCCGCGGCTCCGCCGATACCGACTACATATCACGACTGACACTCTCTATTGTTGTTCGCGATATCAATCTTCGGAAAACTGTTGACTGTCTGTTGAAATCAGCCTATACCGGCGAAATCGGTGACGGCAAGATATTCGTCTGGAATATCGAGGAGTCCTATCGTATCCGTACCGGCGAGAGTGGTGACGACTCCATGTACAACAAGGATTAGTTCTTCTCTCACATCGTAAAATCGACACAGAAAAGCCGCCTTTTTGAGGGCGGCTTTTCTGTGTACAGGCTGAAAAAAAATGCAGGTTATTATTTCCTCCTCGCCTCCCGATAGGCATTGATCAGCGCATTGGTTGAACAGTCATGAGCGGTAACCGTTTGCGTTCCCTGAATTTCCGGATAGATCGCTTTGGCAAGCTGTTTTCCGAGTTCAACACCCCATTGATCAAAGGAGTTGATATCCCAGATCACACCCTGAACAAACACCTTGTGCTCATACATGGCGATGAGCTTGCCAAGATTGAATGGCGTGAGTTCATCGAGAAGAATGGTGTTGGTCGGCCTGTTACCCGGAAAAACCTTGTGCGGAAGCAGCGCTTCAAGAGCGGAAGGCTCCATTCCCGCAGCTTCAAGCTCAAGACGGACCTCCTCGGCGGTTTTTCCTTTCATAAGCGCTTCGGTCTGTGCAAAGCAGTTTGAGAGCAGAATATCATGATGCTCCCCTGCAGGATTCTGACTTGTAAGCGGCACAATAAAATCCGCAGGAATAAATCCGGTTCCCTGATGCAGAAGCTGGAAAAATGCGTGCTGGGAGTTGGTTCCGGGCTCGCCCCAGATTACCGGACCGGTCGCATAATCCACGGTGTTACCATCCCGGTTGACTCTCTTGCCGTTACTCTCCATATCAAGCTGCTGAAGATAGGCCGGAAAGCGGTGCAGGTACTGGTCATAGGGAATGACGGCGTGTGAGGAGACACTGAAAAAGTTATTGTACCAGATGCCGAGCAGGGCAAGCAGAACAGGGATATTATGCTCAAGTGGTTCATTCTGAAAATGCTCATCCATCTCCCCTGCTCCCTGAAGGAGCTCATCAAAGCGGTTAAAACCGAGATAGAGCGCGATGGAAAGCCCGATGGAAGACCAAAGGGAGTAGCGCCCCCCTACCCAGTCCCAAAATCTGAACATGTTGGCCTCATCAATTCCAAACTCGACAACCTTTGCACTGTTGGTCGATACAGCGGCAAAATGCCTTGCAATATGTGATTCACTCCCCGCATGCCGTAAAAACCACTCACGGGCACTCATGGCATTGGTGAGCGTCTCCTGTGTTGTAAAGGTTTTGGAGGCAATAATAAAGAGGGTCGTTTCCGGATCGAGTCTTTTCAGGGTCTCGGTGATATGGGTACCATCAATATTGGAAACGAAATGGACCTGAAGCCCACCATGAGCAAAGGGGCGAAGTGCCTCTGTGACCATGTACGGACCGAGATCGGAGCCTCCGATACCGATATTGACCACATCGGTCACTACTTTACCGGTATAGCCCTTCCAGCTTCCCGATATAATACGCTCACAGAACCCTTTCATCTGCAAAAGGACATCGGCAATCTCCTCCGATAGATTGAGACCCTCAACGTTGAGCGCATATCCTGAAGGTCTGCGAAGAGCGGTATGGAGCACCGCACGATTTTCGGTTGAGTTAATAGCCTTGCCCTCAAACATCGCGCTCCGTTTTGCTTCCATGCCTGCATTGCGAGCAAGTTCCACCAGCAGCTCCATGGTGCGCGGAGTTATCCTGTTCTTTGAATAGTCAAGAAGCAGTTCCCCGCATCTGAGAGAAAATCGTTCAAACCGCTGAGAGTCGTTCCGGAACAACTCCCTCATGTGCAATGTTTCGGTTTCATGCTTGTGCGAGACAAGGGCACTCCATGCAGCGCTTCGTGACAGGTCCATGACAGGTAGTTTATTTGTTATAGAATAAAGGCTTGATAAGAAGGGCCAATAACAGAATCAATAGGGAATATAACGCAACATCAGGGTTGATCCATCCCGGCTTCTTTCGACATTGATGCTTTCTGCAATGCTTTTGATAATATATACCCCCCGACCCGAGAGTTGAAAGTGATTATGAGGATCGAGAGGATCCGGAAGTTCTTCAGGATTGAATCCCTCTCCGCAATCCGTTATGGTTGCAAGAAGCATATTCACTTCGAAGCAGAGTGAACATGATACGGAAAGTTCATCACGCTCCCTGTTCCCATGTTTGACAGCATTGATAAACGCCTCTTTCAGAGAGAGCTGCAGGTCGTGCGAAAATTGTGCACTGTACCCTTGTGATGCGGCAAAAGATGCGGCTCTTCGCTATTTCAAGTGGGTAAGCTAAAGTCAAGCTTCCCTGCAATCATGTAGAT
>NZ_MPJE01000074.1:0-4334 GCF_001975465.1 Chlorobium sp. KB01 | reverse complement strand
AAGAAATGATCGATGTATACAGGAAAAACTATCTTTGCTCAACTGCTTGAACATCTGCCGCTTCATCAATTTCGCCTGTGTGTCAAGCGGTACAACGGCAATTACAAGGTTCAATCATTCAGTTGTCTTGATCAATATCTCTGCCTGTTCTTTGCACAACTGACCTATCGGGAAAGTCTTCGTGACATCACGACATGTCTGCTCGGCATGCAGAATAAACTGTATCATATGGGCATCCGTGGCAAAATCGCCCGAAGCACACTGGCCTACGCCAACGAAACACGGGACTGGCGGATTTATCAGGACTTTGCCCATGTCTTGATTAATCATGCCAGAGAACTCTACAGCAAAGATACCTTTGGTGTCAGTCTGCAAGAAACGGTGTACGCACTGGATTCCACTACAATCGATCTCTGTCTTGCGCTGTTTCCATGGGCAAAGTTCAGAACATACAAGGGTGCGGTTAAAATGCACACTTTGCTTGATTTACGAGGTAACATTCCGTCCTTTGTCGCCATTACCGATGGCAAGGTTCATGATGTCAATATGCTTGATGTGCTCATCATTGAACCGGGTTCTTTCTACATCATGGACCGAGGTTACATCGATTTTGAACGACTGTATTTCATGCATCAAGCCCAAGGATTCTTTGTCATAAGAGCGAAATCAAATTTAAGTTTTAAACGACGATACTCTCATCCTGTTGATAAATCTACCGGTGTTCGTTGTGATCAAACCATCATGCTTGTGACTGTCAAATCCGCAAAAGAATACCCTGATAAAATGAGACGCATCAAGTATGTCGATCAGCAAACCGGTAAGTCGTATGTGTTCTTGACCAACAATTTCGAACTTGCTCCCAAAGTGATTGCAGACCTCTACAAAAGTCGATGGCAGATCGAACTGTTCTTCAAATGGATCAAACAACATTTACGAATTAAAGCATTTTATGGTACTTCCGAAAATGCTGTAAAAACACAAATCTGGACAGCAATATCGGCTTATGTGCTTATCGCATTAGTGAAAAAGCGCATGAATTTGGATATAACGCTTTACACTTTCCTACAAATTTTGAGCGTCAGTGTTTTCGAGAAAGTCGATATAAAACAATTAGTTACGAATTCGGCTTGCACAAACGAGATCACCTATACCTGTAACCAGTTAAATTTATTTGAGTTATAACCGGACACTAGTGATTCTTGATATAAAACGAACCCAAAACCAGAATACCGGTAATCAGAATGGTCACCCATCCCCCCTCATTGAACTTGAGGATCAGAACCGAAATTAAAATAAATGTTGTCAGGGTCAATCCAACACCATTAATCAACAGTTTCTGCAGCCACCGCTTTTCTGAATCTCTTTTCTCCCACCAGTGCCTGACCATACCGAGCTGGGAGAGCGTAAAGGTTATAAACACATTGATACTATAAAGAACGATCAGAAAATCAACTGAGCCATTCGATGCGAGCATCATGACAAGTGAAGCAAAACCCATCACCAGAATCCCTTTTTCAGTCACCAGCCGGTCACTCAGCATGGCAAAGCGTGTCGGCAGCCACTTGTCAAGCGCCATATTTGCCAATACCCTCGGGCCGTCAAGAAAGCCGGTCTGCGCCGCAATAAAGAGCAGAACCGCTTCTGAAAAGAGGGTAACCCAGACAAAGCCCACACCATAAAAGCCACCCCATGACGCCGTAATACCTTCAAACAGAATGGCATTCATGGTCTTGCCCGGAGTGTCGCGGACATCAAACAAAATGTATGCAAGCATCAACCCCATGACGGTCACGGAAAGAGAGATCGCCATATACTTCATGGTTTTTTTTGCCGTCTCAACCTTCGGCTCCCTGAGAACAGGCAGTCCGTTGCTGACCGCTTCAATACCGGTAAAGGTACCGGCGCCGAGGCTATAGGCTTTCAGAACCAGAAAGAGCACTCCGAATACGCCAAGGGTATTGAATGAACTGGCAAGCTCGCGACCGGTCTCGTGATAGACCGCGCCGAAGTTCCCCGCGTGGGAGAAGACTGCATAGACTATAACAATGAGGTGTGTAGCCACAAAGAGTAGAAAAACGGGGACAAGCGGCATAACCGCCTCCTTGATTCCCCGAAGGTTCAAAACAAGCAGTATTGAGACTCCGAATACGGCAAACCAGAGTTTATAACCGATCAGCGTAATGGGAAGAAAGCTGAAAATGGCATCCGCACCGCTTGCAATCGAGATGGTAATGGTGAGGATGTAATCGATAAGCAGAGCGCTGCCTGAAATAACTCCCATCTCAGGTGAAAGGAGTTTGCTGGCAACAAGATAACCGCCGCCACCATGAGGAAAGAGTTCGATGATATGGGAATAACTTGATGCGATAATCAGAATCGTAATTCCGGTTCCCAAAGCCACAAAAATGCCAAGTGTAGGGTGTCCCTGAAGAGCCTTGAATGCTTCAGCGGGACCATAGCAGGATGAGGAGAGCCCATCTGAACCGAGTCCCACCCATGCAAGAAATGCGGAGAGTGCGAGCTGATGAAAAATCTTGTGATCACGAAAATCTCTTGCCCCGCCGAGAAAAAATGTTTTAACCTGCCTGACTGCCTTGTTGATAGCCATAATGAGAATAAAATATTAGGCCGGGGATATGATGGGATGCTCTGCACAAACGTTATCATAATCCAGCCAAAAACCGGAACACCGTGGCGGAAACCCGCCTTCAACTGAAAAACATAACGAATGGGTGCAGAAGAACATCTTGCAGAAAACAAGGGTATGGCAGAAAAAGTATTGAATTTTGCAAGGCGGTGTTTCGGAATCAGATACCGTATTGCTTCCTTTTTCTCCAGAGCGTTGCCTGGTCGATGCCAAGAATATCGGCAGCTTCCTGAAGCGATTTTGATGAGGCGAGAATCCTGCGGATATGGGTTTCTTCAATCGAGTCAAGGGTTATGGGATCACCAAGGCTTACCGGATGCGTTTTGGCGACAATGGAGTCCGGAAGCAGTTCAATGCCGATCTGACCGTTTTTTCCAAGAATCACAGCACGCTCTATCACATTGCGCAACTCCCGGATATTGCCCGGCCACGAATACAGCCGCAGTGAAATGCGTGCCTCTTCGGTCAATCCATCAAGATTTTTCAGATTCCGGGCAGCAAAGAATTGCAGCATATTCAGGGCGAGGTGCTCTACATCATCCGGGCGGCCTGCAAGAGGCGGCAGACCGATCTGGATGCCGTTAAGCCGGTAGAAGAGGTCTTCACGGAACTCCCCTTCTCTGACTGCAAGATCAAGATTGGTGCTTGTTGCAGCAATAATTCGAACATCGGCCTTGCGGGTGTGATGATCTCCGATCTGCTCATATTCACGATCCTGGATGAAGCGGAGAAGCTTTGGCTGAATGGAGAGCGGAAGATCACCAATCTCATCAAGAAAGAGCGTACCACCCTCGCAGAAGGTTATTCTGCCGGGTTTATCCGCCAAGGCGCCAGGAAAGGATCCTTTAAGATGGCCGAAAAGCTCGCTTTCGATCAGTTCCGGACTTAACGATGGGCAGGATACAACCCCGAATGGCTGCTCCTTTCTCTGGCTCCAGTTGTGTATGGAACGGGCGAGAACCGTTTTGCCTGTACCGCTTGGCCCCCGCAACAGAACAAGTGCATCGGACGATGCAACCTGACGGGCAAGCTCAATGGCACGCTGCATCGCAGGGTACCTTGAGGTGAAATAGAGCTCCGGATGCATACGGTTCAAATCCTCCTGAAGAGAGGAGATGCGCCTCTCCATCGCACATACCTCGGCAAGACGTGCGGTAATCGATTCAAGCTGGTCGGGGGTGAACGGCTTGGCAAGATAGTCAGAGGCACCGCGCTTCATTGCCTCAACTGCCGTCTCTATTGAGGCATAGGCCGTGATGATGACAATTTTTATCCATGGACAGGCATTCAAAAGTGAGCGCTCGAGATCAAGACCGCTTTCCGTACCTAAACGGATATCAACAAAGGCAAGATCAAAAACCTGCTGTTCAGCTTCCGCACATGCATCCCGTGAATTGCTGACTGCCTTTACACGATGGCCTCGTGATTCCATGAAAACCGTCAGTGTTTTCCGGATATTGGCTTCATCATCGACAATCAGGACATTAAGCGATTGCATGTAAATGCTGATAGGATTTATCTATGCGTGACACCTTTCAAGTATAAATAAATATTGACGGATTTCGCTACCCGCTCTGGAACAGTTTTATCAGATCGGTTGATAATGGCGGTTCCTGCTACCATGGATCATATCAATTGCAAAAGGATTTCATCACCGGGAAATGCATCTTTAAGCGACTGGATCAAC
>NZ_MPJE01000073.1:0-2610 GCF_001975465.1 Chlorobium sp. KB01 | reverse complement strand
ATGTTTAAGAATTCCTTCGCGAAGCAGAGCTTCGAGGAATGTGTCCTATAGCGATTCAATTTCGTCACTTGAAAGAATGTGATATTTAGCCCAAACATTGCAAAGAGCACTGAATAAAGTGTCCGAGTGAACAAAAGGCTGTGCGTTTTCAATGCCAATACCTGAACAATCTGCACCAAACCGAACAGGTGAGATGAACTTCATCCTAACAATGTAATGCTTCATTTCATGTAACATACTTCGTTGTAGTAAGTCCTGACATGGGTTCCTATTGTATCCTTTTGATTATCAATTTCTAATCTGATTTCTTTTGGAGTTGGCCTTTGAATGCTTACTGGTGCTGGTGCTGGAACTTTCTCTGTAGATAATAATACCGGAACGGTTTTGATTTCTAAGGATAGGCATGAAAATGAAACACGACCGTAGCCTCGGGAACCGTTCCCCCCAAGATAACTATGCTCCAGAAGCATTAAGGTGTTAAAGATATTTTTGAGGTCTTCGATTGTATCGGCAATGTAGCCGTCAATTCCATTCTTAACAGCATCACTATCCTTTATTGTTCCGAGATAAATTTTTCCTTCATCGTCGGTAATTACTTCCAAATTATAATCCAAATGAAGTTTAAATTTTGAACCATCTGAAACACATAAACCCCTTTAACATTCTCCAATGCTCCTTTCCAGTCGTTCTTTTGGTATTTAAAAACTGTCTCCAATTCAGGAAAGTCAATGTTTATGTTTTCGTAACCAGGGAAATTTATTCCATCAAAGGGCTTTTTTAGAATTTCTGAAACGACAAAGTCTTTGTAATATCCTTCAAGTAAAAATGCACGTCCACGCAGACCTTGGTAGCGATAGAAGTCAATTACAAGTCGTCCTATTAACTCTTTATGCAATTCTACCAATTCAAGTTCATAACCAACTTCCGTGTCCGCCCAGTCTTCAAGTCTTTTTACAACTTTAAAAATTCCACCAAATAACCATTTGTTCGGTTCATGATAAAATTGAATTAAGCTGAAAATGTATTGTCTGTTAAAGTCGTTTTTGTTCCCACGCCATTCATTCCAACCAACCCATCTGTCCCAATCTTGCAAATAAACATTTAATGGCTGTTCATAACCGTTGTAACAAGCAAGATGTAACTTGTAGTGTCGCAAGTCGCTGTCTGTTAGTTTTAAAATATTTTCTACTTTAATTGTCATTTGTTAATGTCCTGTTGGTTTGTCTTTTAGCCTGACCGCTAACGGTTTGCGTGTAGGCGATGTTGCCTTGTGTTGCGCCTGCGGCAAGGCAATATTGCTTACACGCTGTTATGCGGGGTTTTGTTTTGTCCATATTCGCACTTCGCCTCCTTCGTTATAGTATGGTCTTATAATTCTTGATTGAACATATCCATGCCAGTTAAAGTCGGAATAACCGTTCCCGTAACCTCCATAGTAAATAAGTTCTGGTTGTCCAACTGGATTGTTATTAATTACCCACGCCAATGCGCCGTTTCTATCTCTAAAGTCTGTCCAGTTAAGCCCATAGCCAGTTCCTGGCTGAATAATTGCAAGTGCTCGGGGGAAAATCTTGTTTGTCCAATATAAAGCTTGATAAGTCGCAACACCTTCACCTCCCAGATATAAAAGAGAAAATCGTTTTTGTCCATGATTATCATCTCGGTTATCATCTCTTTCATAAACTGTCCAATTGATAAATGGCTTCCATGTATCCCTGTAACGCTGGTAGTCCTGCAAATTAAATTGAGGTGGAAATTGCGGTCGCCAACCATTTGGAGTAAGTTCGGAGTGAGAAACACTTCTACTTCCTAGGACATGATAGCCTAAAAAAGTATTCTGTTCTTGTTTGAATTCTTGCTCCCCTGTAGCGTAATCACAATAAACAAAACTGAAAATGTTCAAATCTCGTCCAATCGTATTGCAGTCCTTTATTATACCACCGTCAAAGCCGCACGAAGGATAGTAGAACGAGTTTTGCAAAACTTCATTTAACGGAAACATACCTGTCTCAATTTGTTCTTGAGTAATGTTGTCAAGCCAGTTCATAGTTGTATTTTGAATTTAAGTTCATAGTTATGGCTAAATTGTCGACCTGTTCTTCCCTGATTAATAAACCCACAATTCTCCATGGTTTTTATTGAGGCAAAATTGCTCTCAAAACAGTGTCCGAAAGTTTCGTCTAATCCTACTCCTTTGATATATTCAATAAGTGCTTTTAGAGTTTCGGTTGCATAACCATTTCTTGTGTAATTAAGTCCAATATTAAAACCAATATTATTTGGAAGACCCGGAAAAAAATTCCCATGAATTGCAAAGCCGATGATGTCTTGCTCTGATATTCTTTTTACCAACCATGACCGATAACCATTTTCCGTTGTCAAAAATCCATTTAGTTGCCACTGTTGTGCAATTGGGAAAGGAACATACGCATTCATGTGGTTGAGGTTATTTTGTCCCGCAAAGCAATTTTGCCAAAGCTCATTCAAATCGTTTTCAGTTTTATCGTTTATGAATGTCAGTATTTCAGTATTTATCATAGTCGTTAGTTTTTTGCCGGGCGGTCTCGGCCATTGACAGGCCATACTCGCTGGTAAACTTTAGGGCGAGAC
>NZ_MPJE01000072.1:0-27212 GCF_001975465.1 Chlorobium sp. KB01 | reverse complement strand
GATCTGTTTGAATAGGTGTTATTGATATGATTAACTTGTTTTTATTAAATCAGTTGTTTCTGTAAAAGATAATTGATGGGTGATTGATTCAAAGAGGCATTGATGACTAATCCAGCCATGACTGGCCCAGTTGTCCCACAACGGCATATTACGTGAGTACAGTTAAACTTTCGTAAAGGTTGGATTAACAGACGAACAAAACATAGTGGCGATGGTAGTGACCATGATCCGGCATGGGTTGAACTGGAACTGCAGAGCAGGCAACTGAACGAATTTCTTTTGTGAATAGTTAACTAATTCGTTAACAATCGTCCATGCGAGAGATTGTTTTCTTTAAGACCCGTGCCGGGAAAAGTCCCGTAGAAGACTATCTGGACACGCTTTCTGAAAAGGAAGTCCAGAAGGTACTGTGGGTGCTCAGACTTGTCAAGGAGTTGCCCACGGTGTCGACCGAGTATTTCAAGAAACTCCAAAACACGTATGGTATATGGGAGATCAGAGCAAAACAGGGAAGTAATGCCTTTCGGCTTTTAGGATTTCTTGACCAAGGAAGCTTTGTTGTTCTTACCAATGGTTTCTCAAAGAAGACTCAGAAAACCCCGGCATCAGAAATTGTACTCGCTGAAAAGCGGAAAACAGAATATCTATCGAGGAAAAACCATGGATGATCTTGAACGATACATTAAGAAGCGGAAAGATGAGTCCCCGGATTTCGCAAAAACTTTTGAACAGGGTTACGAACAATTCCGGATCGGGGAGTTACTGCGCCAGGCAAGAAAACGTGCAGGTCTGACCCAGGAAGATCTGGCTGAAAAATTGCACACCAAAAAATCGGCAGTCTCCCGCATTGAGAACCATTCGGAAGACATCCGGCTCTCAACGCTGAGCCATTATGCCGAAGCTCTGGGTAAAAAGCTTACCGTAGTGATTCAATAACCGTATTTGAGTAAGGAGATTCCTTCCCGTATCCCCACTTCATCCCTCTTAAAGCCTGCCACCCGCAGGCTTTTTTTCATGCCCTTTCAGTCGCAACTGTTTTCTGGGAACGCCGAGCTTCAGCTCGGCAGCAAGAGCTGATACTATTCAGCACTGAAGCATCGAACTACTTGCCACCTTTAGGCTGTTGGTTGCGAGCTTGAGATCAAACTCGTTCCCAAAAAACAGGATAAAAGCACCCCTTGATCCTTGAATAATCTTGTCACTGGCTGGGTGTGACTGGCTCATCCGGCTCATGATGCTGAACGTGTAAGTTTGCTGAATAACACGTATATTTTTTTTGATATTTATGGTTGTCATCTGAAAAGATTAGCAGTTTAGTTGGATTAATCCTGTTATTGTTGGGCGCAGCAAAGGGGGAAATAATGGCGCAATCGGAGATCGATTCTTTGCTTAATCTTGGCGTGCCGGAGGATGCATCGGTTATTCTTTTAACCGCAGCTCACTGGCTTGAAGCAAGTGGAGGACCGTTGGCTTCTTCGTATTGGCGAAGCGTACACCCGCCTCTCATTGAACGTCAGAGAGACGAATTTTTCGTTGCAGTTGCGCTCGCCATCAATGGACTTCGCCTGATTTTCCAACATGAGCCAAATAGCGAATGGCGGCTCGGATTTGATGTAGCTTATTTATATCAAGCCAAGCCTTTGGTCCAAGCAGTGCAGTCGATCAATTGTCTTTGCTCATCAAGATGCTACGCGGATTCTCTGACAGTGGTCAGGGCCCTGCATTCGCGCGCGCAATTGCTGGTACTCTTTTCGCTCGAACCGCTTTTGTTTGACGAGTGGTTGGAAAGCCCGGAGCATTTGAAGTACCGTGATGCGCGTGTTCGCAAGGAACTTTCGAATCACGGGTTGGACTTATACCCACACTTTTACCACTGGTTCAGTGACTTGGTGCATGGGCGGCCTGAAGGGCTCTGCGAGACGGGTCACTTTGAGTCCGGGCTCTATCCATCGCTTCCTGTAGTGGAGAACACGGTGTTTGTTTCTGCAAAACTGCTCTTAGCTGTGATTGGGTGGACGGCCATATCTTCCATTATTGTGGATTGCGAAGGCGCGGGGGTTAGTATACCAGATGATGTTGCGCGGATCTCTGGCCTCTACATACAGCTATCCACGGACCTCTTTCACCCTGCTCGACTTGACCACCTGATGACAACGATTCCGCAGGATCGTCACTTGTCAGAGCCTGATGCACGCGGTTACGCTCAAGTGAAATGGTTCGGGTATGAGAAGTATCAGCAGTGTCTTCGCGACTTCCGCATAAAGCTACCGAAACGACAGCTTGGTCGAGATTACTCGAAAACGGTATAGGAATTTGATAGAGTCTCTTGGTAGGTAGTCCCTTAACGCTGTAATACTTGGATGTAGAAAAAATTCATCAGGATTGCTGCTGATTCCAGAATGATGTTTTGATGGCGAAGGATTGAAATTCGTCCTGTTTCCCGACAGCTTCTTCGGGCAGAATGGTAAGGGACCATGTCTGCATGTTTTTATCCGGATTTTTTGAAGCAAACGCTGACGGGGTGAGCAGTACTATGCTGACAGCAATAATGGATAATCCCGTTCGGGTATAAATGTGGCTATTATATTTGAATTTATACCCGAAATGGTATAGATTTGTTATAGGTGATATTTATTATACCTGATCGGGTATCTTGATGGCTATGAATGATCTCTCTGAATTTGTTCGTGACAGACGAAAGTCTTTGAACATGACCCAACCGGAGCTGGCAGAAAAGGCTGGTACGGGGCTTCGTTTTATTCGCGATCTTGAGCAGGGGAAGAAAACGTTGCGCATGGATAAGGTCAATCAGGTGCTGAGCCTGTTCGGATACGAACTTGCTCCTGCGTTACAGAAAAGGGAGAAGTAGCTGATGAGAAAAGCGGAGATAAAGCTACATGATCAAACGGCAGGATGGCTTACCCAGGATGAAGAGGGGTATCATTTTGTCTATGACTCAATCTATCTACAGTCAGAGAGTCCTCATGCGGTAAGTCTGACGCTTCCTCTACGGGCTGCTTCTTTCACGAGCAAAACAATGCTTCCGTTTTTTGATGGACTGATTCCCGAAGGGTGGCTACTGGAAGTTGCGGAAAGAAACTGGAAGCTTGGCCCGCGAGATCGCATGGGCCTTTTGATGAGCTGCTGCAGGGATTGCATCGGGGCGGTCAGCGTGCATCCTGTTTTCAAGGAGTGAACAATGCAACACTACTGTCTCTATTGCTATCAGCCGCTGGTGAATGGTGAGGTTGACTTTCATTCCCGGTGCAGTACAAAGATGTTTGGAACTGCAACGCCTCCGATTTTGCCATATGATGAAACTCAGCTTGACAAGCTCGCGCTTGAGGTGATTCGCAGTCAGATTACCATTACCGGAGTGCAGCCAAAACTGTCACTTCATCTTGAAAAATCAGAAGATAAAGCGGCTCCACAGCGGTTTACCATAGTCGGTCTATGGGGAGGATATATCCTTAAACTACCGACAACTCTCTACCACCAGCTTCCGGAGATAGAAGATCTGACCATGCACCTTGCCGGAGCGGTCAAAATCAATACTGTTCCCCATTGCCTGATCCGTATGCAGTCTGGAACTTTTGCATATCTGACCCGTCGCATTGACCGTTCCAAGACCGGAAAATTGCATATGGAAGATATGTGCCAGATCACGGGAAGGCTTACCGAAGACAAATACCACGGCTCATATGAGCAAATTGCCAAAGCTATACGACAATACTCGGTAAATCCTGGTCTGGATGTCATCAACTTTTTCGAGATGGTGTTGTTCAGTTTTCTGACAGGTAATGCGGATATGCACCTGAAGAACTTTTCGCTGCTTGATGTTCCAAAAAGAGGTTACAGCCTTGCTCCGGCTTATGATATGGTTGCAACGGTTCTGGTTAATCCCGCTGATACCGAAGAGCTTGCCCTGACTCTTAATGGTAAGAAAAAGAGGATTGGCATTCAGGATTTCCATAAAGCGTTCAACACGCTTGCCATTGATGAAAAGGTGCAGACCCGTATGCTCATGAAATTCAAAAAAGCGATTCCCGAGTGGAACCGTCTGATTGACAACAGCTTTCTTGACAAGAGGATGCAAACGGCATACCGGCAACTCATTGTGGATAAATTTTGTCAACTCAATCTGATGGAGTGAGAGTCCTTTTGCTGGTTCGGATCAAGATCGCTGCTGATTCCGGAATGAGGTTTTGATGGCGAAGGATTGAAAGCCGTCCAGTTTCCAGACCGCTTCTTCCGGCAGAATGGTCAGGGATCATGTCTGCATGTTTTTATCCGGAATTTTTGAAGTAAACGCTGAAGGGGTGATATGCGCCCGAAATACCGATCCACTTGCTTATTGGAAAATCGTTTTGCTTTCATGTTTTACGTTTCTATTTTGCATAGATAATCGAATATTATTCGATTATCTATGCAAAATAATGACATCATGAAACTCGAAAAGAAGCTGAAGGTGTTCGGCGGTGTGCCGTTAACCCATAGCACCCTGCTCTCGATCCTTGGTGAATATCGCTCTCCGAACGACAAGATTGTCCGCCTGATTGACGATGGGTTGCTGTTGCCCATCAAGAAGGGGTTGTATGCCGTTTCACCGGAAATTACCGGAATTTCTCTTTCTCTGCCATTAGTGGCAAACCTGCTTTACGGACCTTCTTACGTCTCTATGGACTATGCCTTGTACTATTATAGCATCATTCCTGAAATGGTTATTGAAGTGACTTCGATGACGACCAAAAGGGGAAAGCTCTACGATCTGCCGGTTGGCCGGTTCTCTTATACCCATTCATATCAGGCATTATATGCCGTAGGTATTGACCAAGTTGAAAATAGTGACAGATCAGGTTACCTCATGGCCTCACCAGAAAAGGCGCTCTGCGACAAGCTTGTCTTCACCCGAAATTTGAATGTCCAGTCGCAACGGGCATTGCAGGAACTCTTGTTCGAAGACATGCGTATTGATGAAGAATTACTGGCCCGGTTTGATCCTGAAGTGATCAAGGCTTGTATAGTTGCAGGAGTAAAGGCTGACATGCTGCGGGTATTGCTGCAATTGGTTAATGGAATGCAAAGGGAGGCATCATGAGTGTACTGAACCAGATGCTCGAAAAATATGATACCACCACGGTTGAAGGAAAAGTCAACGGACTGAGGGAGGTTATGCAGGAGGTTGCACTTGCGGGATTATATCGAGGAGGTTTTTTCGAAAAGGCTGCATTTTACGGCGGTACCTGTCTCAGGATATTTTACGGATTGCCAAGGTTTTCAGAGAACCTGGATTTTTCACTGCTTGCTCCGGATGTCAATTTTTCACTGGAGCCGTATTTCAAAGCTGTCAGGGATGAGTTTTCCGCATTGGGGCTTGATGTCGAGATATCAGCCAAAAAGAAAACGGTTCGGACAGGTATCGAGTCAGCATTTCTGAAAAGCGATACCCCTCAGTTCAGCCGGGCTGTTCATGCCGAAAAGAGAGTCAAGATCAAGTTCGAGGTGGATACCTTGCCTCCGCCTGGTTTTGCAACCGAGGAAAAGCTCCTTTTGCAACCATTTTCCTTCTATGTCAAATGCTTCAGTATGCCGGACCTCTTTGCCGGAAAGATGCACGCACTGCTTTACAGAAACTGGAAGAGCCGGGTAAAAGGTCGTGACTGGTATGACTTTGAATGGTATGTCCGGAGAGGTATGCCACTGAATCTTTCGCATTTCATCATTCGAGCCAGGCAGAGCGGGCATCTACGAGATGAGAACCTGTCAGAGGCAGAATTTCGCACGTTGCTTGAAAATCGGATCGATGCACTCAATGTTGCTGCAGCGGTGAACGACGTTTCACGCTTTGTGAAGGATGCCGGGGCCTTGAACATTTGGTCTCAAAATTATTTTAAAGAGCTCGTGCATCGGATGAGCATTAGCCGGGGTTAATGTCTGCTTTTCTCTGTATCGAAGTGTTATTTGTTTTAATCTTTTCCCCTCTTGACCCTCTCAAAAGAGCGTCCCATCTCTTGTTTAATCTCGCTTTCACAGTTATGGAGGAGCCTGTTTTACTTGCAGGTCGGCAATCGTGGCGCACACTTGATCAGGTGGCATCAAAAGCGCTGAAGTCTGCTCAATGTCTGATTAACCGCATCTTTGCTGCAGTGCAGTAATTATCTGTAATCAAAAACATAAGAAGCAGGAGCCCTTATGACTTATAAAAAGCGTTGTTCTGTGCTATATTTTATTTATTGCGAAATATTGGATGTTTTTATATAATTCAATTGTTGCATTTACGTGGTCATGGTATAGTTTTATATAAAAAATATATAAAAGATTTCATTTCGTATATGTTTTATGTGTATAGCAAAAATGTTGTTTTGAGGTTTGAATGTGTTGCTTAAGGGTGTTTGAAGTGGTGTTTGACATAAAAAGCATCCTAAGTAGGATAAATGCTGACATCTTGCAGAGATGAAAAAGGTTATTACATCAAGCATAGCTCGATCGGTATTCCGCATCAAAGCCAGTAATTGTCTCTTTTACGAAGTTTTTGTGCCTTTGCGGAAGCTTTGTGTATTCCTCCTTTCCGCCCTGTTGCTCTTGACTCCAGCCATGGAGTCTCTGTGGGCAAAAACTGCCGCTGAAATATTCCAGGAAGTCTCAAATAGTGTTGTGGTGATTCACAACTATGATAACAGCAACAAATTGCAAAGTCTGGGCAGTGGTATTGTAATCTCCTCCGGCCATGTTATTACCAACTATCATGTCATTGAAAAAGCCGGTCGCCTTACGGTTCTCTATCAGGGCAAAGAGTATCCTGCAAAACCGGCCTATATTGACAGGTTCAGGGATGTCTGCTCACTTGATGTATCCGGCCTTGAAGCTTCAAAACTTGTTCTTGGTGATACCAATCAGCTCAAGGTCGGCTCAACTGTCTATGCCATCGGCGCTCCTCAGGGTCTGGAACTGACCTTTTCCGACGGCATTATTTCCGGTTTGCGGGATGTGGACAAAGGTCACTATATCCAGACCACGGCACCGATATCACTTGGTTCAAGCGGCGGCGGCCTCTTTGATGAAGAGGGCAGATTGATCGGCATACCGACCTATTTTTTCAAGCAGGGTCAGCAGTTGAATTTCGCACTGCCGGTTGAGTGGATTACAGACCTGCCTAACCGCCATGCTGTTGCCAATCAGGTAAACAGAGTGGATTCGGACTGGATCTATCAAGTCAATTCGCTTGAAGAAAAGCAGGATTGGGGAGGAATGATTGTTCTCTGTACAAAGTGGACCGCGCAGGTACCCTCAAGCAGTGACGCATGGGGGTGTTTGGGGTTTGCTCATCTCCAGAAAGGAGATTTGGCCCTGGCTATAGATGCCCTGCAGAATGCGATCAGGCTTCGTCCCGATTATGTACACTACTGGGCTGATCTCGGGATTGCCGACGGGCGGGAAGGTGAGACCGTCAGGAAGATAGAGGCCTATCGTCAGGCAGTACGAATAAACAACAACTTTGCTCTCGGCTGGATCAATCTCGGTATTGCCTATGTCCAGAGCGGGGATTTTGACAAGGCTGTAGATTCCTACCAGCAGGCTGTGCGTATTAACCCTGATGATGCATCACTCTGGTTCAATACGGGCCTTGTATGCCGTGATGCAGGTCAGGCCGCAAAAGCGGTCGATGCTTTTGAGCATGCAGTACGCATAGCCCCTGAAACTGCCCAGTACTGGCTGAAATTAGGTGAAGCCTACGGGGTGACTGATCAGCGGCCTAAACAGATTGAGGCTTACCATGAGGCTTTACGTGTAAAACAGGATTATGATGATGCCTGGGTAAGCCTTGGTGTTGTCTATGGCATTGCCGGCAGAGAGGTTGAAGAGCGGGAGGCCTATCTGAAAGCGCTTCGCATCAATCCGGGTCACAATGCTGCCCTGTTCAACCTCGGCAAGGATTACCTGGAGCACAACAACCGGGAGGAGGCCCGGGAGATCTATTCCCGCCTCAAGCGGCTCAACCCCGAGCTTGCCCAACTGTTTTTTACTGACTTAAACAAGCTGATGTACCCGAAAACAGCTCTGTAACGCTTGCCTGGCCAAACTACTCATTCATTCGACCCATACACAGACAACTATTACCGCTTTGCATGTGAACCTTTTCCATTGATTAAAAGTGGAACCCTGCTGTTTTTGCTGTCTTTAGTTTTTTCCTCTCTGATCATCTCATAGCTCAAAAGCTGTTTGTATAGCGGTTCGCAGGTGAACGAATCGCGTAACTGATTTATGATGAGCCCTTTAGTCATCACCCCGTTCCCGGCTGCTCCGATGGCATTTTACACAGTTCTGATAGTTGTAGATGCCCTCTTCACGATGCTCTGCCGCTATCCTTGAGGGTGAGTGCTCATGGCAGTTATAGCAGGTATACTTTTTGTAGTTGCCTGACTCGGGATGGCAGGTGGCACAGCTTGCCCTGTGGTCACGGTCGAGCACAAAATATCTGTTGTGATTGAATGTTGCCGGTTTCCACTTTTTCGTGCTGTGGCATGTGCTGCAGTTCGCCTGCGACGAGCGATGCATACTGTCATTCGGCTGGTCGCCCTTGTGGCATGAGATGCACTGTTTGCCATTTATTCCGCTCACCCTGCTATGGTTAAAGGTGGCGGGTTTCCATGTTCTGGTGGTGTGGCACTCTGAACAAGCTGCGTTGTATTTGCGATGCAGGTCGTCATTGGGGCGGTCGCTTCTGTGGCAGGAGATGCATTGACCTGCACTTCCGCTGCCAAGCCTGCCATGACTGAAGGTAGCCGGTTTCCATTTACCTGTTGAATGGCACACTCCGCAGTTTGCCTGTGACGAGCGGTGCAGATTGTCATTCGGCTTGTCAGATCTGTGGCATGAGATACACCGGTTTTTATCAGCAGCACTCAGCTTGCCGTGACTGAAGGTTGCGGGTTTCCATTTCGTGGTCATATGGCATGCGCCACAGTTTTCCGGTGACTGACGATGCAGTTTGTCGTTCGGTTTGTCGGAGTTGTGGCAGGTGATGCACCGGGTTCTGTCTGCAGCGCTCAGTTTGTTGTGAGAGAATGTAGCGGGCAGCCATTTTCTCGTACCGTGGCAGTTTGCACATCCAAGCTGCATGGTGCGGTGCAGATTATTATCCGGCTTGTCGGTTTTATGGCACTCGATACATTGTGATGCCATTGTGCTGTTCAGCATGCGATGATCGAATATTGCCGGTTTCCAGTGTTTTTTGCCATGGCACTCAGCGCAATTCCCTTTCGTATTGCGATGGAGGATATCTTCCGGCTTGTCATTTCTGTGACAGGCGATGCAGTTTTTCAGCAGTGCTGGAGAGATCTCTTCATGCCTGAACGGTTTAAAGGCTTTGACTGCCTTTTTCCCTTTGTGATCAGTATGGCACTCATTGCAGGAGCCTGCACTGAGACCCTTGTGAAAAAGAACCTTGCTGCTGTCAGGCGGCAGCAGTTTGCCTGCGACGTTTTTAACGCTGATATCGTTCTGTTTGTGGCAGCTTATGCACTGTACCGCTTTGGCTCCGCGAAACGGAGTATGGCAGCTCAGACAATCCCGACTCAGTGTCTGATGGCCGCGCATCAGTGGGCCCGGAGTAACCAGCACTTCAGGGAAAGCTACAGCCAGAGCGCCGAGAATAATGGCTGAAGTGATAAAAACTAATAGTGGTTTCAACAGATTACCTCCAGTTCCAGAAGAAAAATATGGTAAGTATATGGGTCAGGGTCAGGGCTATAAGAAATGAGACCATCGGCATATGGACGCTTCTCCATTTCTCAAGAGTTTTTACCGTAAGGGTATCCCAATACTGCTGCTGCTCAATGTTGTCGTCAACGTCGCCATTGCGTCCAAGCGCCTTCATTTTTTCCTTTACCTCCTCCTTGACCCTTTTTAGAAGATGCTGTCCGACATGGCCGCTGGCGGTAACCACCATCATGAGGGTCGTAGCCGTCCACGGTATAACGGCGTTGAAGTGAACTCCTGAATGAACAAGAATCATCAGTGTCCCGATCCATCCTGAATGGCAGTGCAGTCTGAGAAATAACTTCATGGGGCCATTCAGGATCAGCTTCTTTTTTCTCGCTGAATATATAAATGAGAATGCAAGAGAGAGGGTGCCTGCGATGCCGAGATATCGTCCTATCCAGACCAGATTCAGGGCATGCAGGATAGAGTCAAGAGCTATAGCCGCAAGAATCAGCAGGAGGTAAGAGATTGTCAGCGGTATAGTTCGCTGTACAAGTACGGATTTCCACATTATTCAGTAGTGTTAATCATGAGTGACTGTTGGTTTGCAGGGGGTCATTTGTTGCACCTGCTGCGGCTGACTGGAATGTCAGCGTAAAGGTCGTTCCACGGTTTTTTTCACTGCTCAGTGTCACCATGATATCCTGCATGTCGGCAAGTTTTTTTACAATTGATAGTCCAAGTCCGAATCCTCCAGTGCTTGAGCTTCTCGATTCATCAACCCGATAAAAGCGTTCAAATACCGCATTCAGTTTCTCTTCAGGTATGCCGATTCCCTGGTCGGAAACGGTACAGACAATTGCATTCTCCTGTTGCTGTGTACCAAGAGTTATCGAAGATCCCTCGGGAGAGTATTTGATGGCATTGGTGAGAATATTCTCGAAAATCATATCAAGCATTGCCGGGTCAGCTGCGACTTTTACGTTGTCAAGCAGATCAGCCGTGATGGAAATATTCTTTTCATAAGCAGAGGGCTGAATTCTGGCAATGACATCCTCAAGGTGAGGGGTAAGCATGAGCAGCTCGATATTGGGTTTTACCTTGCTCCCCTCGTTTCTGGCAAGTACAAGAAGCTGGTCGATGAGTCGGGCCATACGATTTAACTCCGTAAGGCAGAAGTGAATTCTGCTTTCATAGTGCTCACGCTCTCTCGGTTTTCGTACAAGCACTTCAAGTGTGCCTTTAACGGCCGCCAACGGGGTTTTTAGCTCATGGGATGCATCGGAGGTAAACTGTTTTTCACGCTGAAAAGCCTCCTCCATCCGGTCAAGCAGGCCGTTGATCGTTGCAGATAGACGGTAGAGCTCATCATGATGGAAGGGCAGCACAATCCGCTCATGCAGATTTGACTGGGTCATTTTTTCTGCTGTGGCAATGATCCTTTCAACCGGTCGAATGCTTTTTCCTGCGATCAGACGGGTAAGAGCAAAGAGGGTGAGAATAATGACGGGAAAGGCAAAGAGAAAAATATTCTGCAGATCATGCAGCACAATCAGTGCGTTTTTCAGCGGGAGGGCTACAATAAGGTAGCCCTCTGTGACCCCGTCAAGATTGACAAGCGGTACCTGTGCCTGGCGAACCAGTGACCCGCCTAAACTCGTGTTGAAATACTCTTTGCCTTTCCGGTTCGGATCGAATGACAGAACACACCATGACAGGGTCGATGATTTATTGAGAACCTCCCCTTTTGTATCAACGATCTGGATAAATTCGGTATCAAGATTCGAGTTGTCATTATTTTCTTTAACGGTTTCGTTACTGCTCTTGTCCTTGTTGTCGTTATCATGGTCATTGTCAAGGATATTGTCATGGTCATTGGTATCAAGGTTCCGGATGCTTTCGAAATCCTTCACTATGGCGTACCCTTTGAAATCATGAGTGGTGACATTGGCATCCGAGAGTACTTCCAGAACCTCTTTTTTGATCTCGTCATCGAATTGTTTATAGACGATGCTTTCCACTGTGAAGTAGATGATCATAAAGACCATGGCAATCAGAAATCCGGTTGCTGCGGTATAATAGAAGGCAATCCGGTTTCGCAGGCTGAATTCGGGCACTTTGTTGAGTGAACCGAGTTTATTTCGGGCTGATTTTATTGGCATGTTTATGGCAGATGATCAGGATTCCCGGACGATATAGCCAACTCCACGGATGGTTTGAATAATGTTTCCGCATCCGACGCTTTCAAGTTTACGGCGAAGAAAGGTGATATAGACGTCAATGACGGAGGTATCCGAATCGAAATGGATATCCCAGACATGCTCAATAATGCGGCTGCGTGTGCAAACACGGTCTTTGTTGCGGATGAGATATTCAAGCAGCGCAAACTCCTTCGGTGTCAGGGTAAGTTCTGTTGTGGCACAGAACACCTGATGTGTAACGGGATTGATCGTCAGATTTCCGACACTCAATGACTCTTCAACACGATTTGCCGTTCTGAGCTGAACCCTGATTCGGGCCAGCAGCTCTTCAAACTCGAAAGGCTTTTTAATGTAGTCGTTGGCGCCCGCGTCAAGACCGAATACCACATCTTCCAGTGTATCCTTTGCTGTCAGAAAGAGAATGGGAACGGTACTCCCCCCTTTTCGTACCTGCCGGCAAACCTCGATGCCGCTCAGTGCGGGAATCATCCAGTCAATAATGAGCAGGTCGTACTCGTTGGTTACGGCCATGTCGAGCCCGGTTCTGCCATCATGGGCAAGATCAACGGCAAAGTACTCCTCTTCAAGTCCGTCCTTGAGAAATCTGGCTATTCCAGGCTCATCTTCAATGATAAGAAGTCTCATAAGTTTGAATATTGTTAGTCGCGTGTACCATTTTTCTGACTGGAAGCTTCTAATAGTGAAGCAAGCACTTCGTTCTCTTTTTTGCTGTTGTCGCGAGCGATCTCCTCAACCGTTAATGCCGGACTCTTTACAACAATACCGTTTTTTCCGAGCTTTTCAATCAGGAGTCCGGGAGAGGTTTTCAGAACGAGGGCAACGGTGTTCAGTGATGATGTTTCAAGTGCCTGTGCTGCATTTTTGGCGGTCTGTTCTTTTCCACCCTCTTTTTCATCTTCACCGAAGAGAGGCAGAAGGGAGGCTATGGTGACAAGAAGCGCTGTCGCTATAATGGCTAATGCCGGTTTCTTTGAGAAATATCCGGTGAATTGTTTCCAGTTGGAGAGAAGATGCAGAAGAACTCCGCCGACAAGGAGCCAGCTCAGCCACTTGTGGACATCCTCAACCATGCCGATCTCAATGTCAAAAAAGATTAAAAGACCGGTAACAGCTGAAATGGTAAATGCTCCGGAGGCAAGAGGTGTTGCCCAGGATTTCATGGATGCTTTCATGGGATCTTGATGTGTAAGCAGTTTGATAAAGTATCAATAATAACAGAATCAAATGTAGCCCTGAAATTCTTAAAGGAGTATAAGCCACAACTTAAATTTCCCTTAAAAAAACAGTCGCATCCTCGCGGCATGTGGTTGAATCCATGCCGATTTCCATGGCCCGGTTCCGGCTTGTCAAACCGGAGCGCTGCCGTACGGAGTTCGGATGCCGGTGATGATATGAGTGATGTAATAATGCCGGAGGGGGTCAGAGCCTGACAGGAATCCCCCTTTCATGGAGATACTCCTTTGCTTCACGGATTGAGTGCTGGCGGAAGTGGAAGATAGAGGCTGCCAGTGCCGCATCGGCATGACCTTTGGTAAATCCCTCATAGAGATGCTCCAGGTTGCCTGCACCGCCGGATGCAATGACCGGGATATGAACAGCGGTAGAGATCCGGGCAAGTATCTCATTATCATAACCCTCTTTGGTGCCATCACGGTCCATGCTGGTAAGCAGAATCTCGCCGGCGCCGAGTTCCTGGACTTTTTGTGCCCATTCAAGTGCTTCCAGACTAACCGGATTTTTACCGGAATGGGTATGGACGATGTACTCCGTGCCTATTTTTTTGATATCAATAGCAACAACAACGGCCTGTGACCCGTATTTCTCGGCGATCCGCGTGATCAGTTCCGGATCGTTCACTGCGGCAGTGTTTACCGAGACCTTGTCCGCTCCGTGAAGAAAAACCTCCCTGGCGCGTTCAACGGAGTTGATGCCGCCGCCGACGGTGAGCGGAATAAAGATTTCACCGGAAACTTTCAGTACCTCTTCAAGTGTTGTTCTGCGTGATTCGAGTGATGCTGAAATATCAAGAAACACCAGTTCGTCAGCCAGTTCGTTATTATAGAACCGGGCCTGTTCAAGGATGGAACCGGCATCTCTCAATCCTTCAAAATTAATTCCTTTGACAACCCTGCCGTCCCGAACGTCGAGACAGGGTATAATCCGCTTGGCTAACATGGTTCTCTTGCTGAGTGCTGTTGTTGAAACTGTGACACAAGAAAACTATAAAGATTGAACTCTTCAACAATATTTTAATGATTATATTTCCGCACACTCAACCCGGAAGCAAAAAAAGATGGAGAAGTAATGAAATTTCCTGTTTGTGAATACGCTCAGTCAGAGGAGGGGTTTTACTCCCAGTGCGCATCATGTCCTATCGATTCGGCATCATCAGGCTGTGCACTTGATGAACTTGAAGATGGCAACTATCTCTTTGAAGGCCAGACACCTCACGGAGGAGTAAAGGCGCTGTTTTTATTTAAAAATAATGAAGGCGACAAGGTGCGAAAGCGGGATGCCGTTCATGTGGAGATCCATGAGCTTGATCATGAGGAGCAGCTGATTGCGGTTCTTTACGGCATGGTTGACCCCCAGGGGATGATCTACCTGAAAAAATCGGGACCTGAAAGAGCGCACAGTCAGGAAAATATCCAGTAATCCGGTATCCAACTCATGCCCTTAAATAAACTTTATTTTGACGGTGGTGAAGAGATCCGCGACCTGACCATTGTTGGCGGAGGACCTACCGGCATTTTTGCCGCATTCCAGTGCGGAATGAATAATATAAGCTGTCGTATTATTGAAAGTATGCCGCTTCTTGGAGGGCAGCTTGCCGCCCTCTATCCCGAAAAACATATCTATGATGTAGCCGGGTTTCAGGAAGTTCCTGCAGCCGGACTTGTCGAGAGCTTGTGGAAGCAGACCGAACGCTATCATCCGGAGGTCATTCTTGGCGAGACGGTTACCCGGTACAGGAAACTTGATGATGGAACATTTGAAGTGACGGTTGGATCAGGCAGGGTCTTTTTGTCAAGGGCTCTTTTGATTGCTGCAGGTCTCGGTGCTTTCTCTCCTCGCAAGCTGCCCCAGTTGCATGATATCGATCATCTTGAGGGTTCATCGGTATTTTATGCGGTCAAAAATGTCAGTGACTTTGCCGGTAAAAGGGTTGTGATTGTCGGGGGTGGCGATTCTGCTCTTGACTGGACGGTCGGCCTTCTGAACACTGCGCACTCCGTCACACTGGTGCACCGGATGCCTGATTTTCAGGGTCACGGGAAGACGGCAAGGGAGGTGCTTGAGGCAAGGGAAGAGGGACGGGTTGATGTCTATCTGAACACCGAGGTTACTTCTGTTGATTGTGAGAACGACCAGCTTACTGCGGTTCATGTCCGGACAAAGGGCGGAAAAACCCATATCCTTGAAGCTGATTGCCTGCTTCTTCTGATTGGTTTCAAGTCCAATCTCGGGCCGCTTGCCGAATGGGATCTTGAGCTTATGGACAATGCACTGGTTGTTGACAGTCATATGAAGACATCCATTGACGGACTCTATGCCGCCGGAGATATTGCCTATTATCCCGGCAAGCTGAAAATTATTCAGACCGGGTTGAGTGATGCGGCCATGGCTGTGCGTCACAGTCTTACCTATATAAAACCGGGCGAAAAAATCCGCCACACCTTCAGCAGTGTGAAAGCCGCAAAGGAAAAGAAGAATGCCCCTGAAAATGGATGAATCCGTTTTTCCGATAGAGTCGCCCTTTCACTCCTGGATGCTGGCCATCCGTCCGAAAACACTTCCGGCCGGTGCGGTGCCGGTTCTGCTGGGCTCCGCACTCGCGGCTGCTGACGGCCGGTTTCAACTCCTTCCGGCTCTTGTTGCGCTCATCTGTGCTCTCGGCATTCAGGTGGCGACCAATTTCATCAATGAGATCTATGACTTTCGCAAGGGAGCCGATACGGCTGAACGACTCGGGCCGACAAGGACTGTGGCCGCAGGGCTTATCAGCGAGCAAACCATGATACGGGTCTCTCTCTCTCTTGTTCTCGTTGTATTTCTGCTTGGTCTTTTCCTGGTTTATACAGCCGGATGGCCGATACTGGTGATCGGTTTATTCTCTCTGCTGTTTGCCTGGGGCTATACCGGAGGCCCGTATCCGATAGCCTATTCGGGTCTCGGCGACCTCTTTGTCTTTGTTTTTTTTGGCCTTGTAGCGGTTGGCGGTACCTACTATGTCCAGTCGCATGAGCTTGCCATGCCGGTACTGCTTGCCGCAGTAGCTCCGGGAGTTTTCTCGGTCAATATTCTTCTGGTCAACAATATCCGCGATATTGATACTGACCGCAAGGTTGGCAAAATGACGCTTCCTGCCCGTATAGGTGCCGTTTACGCACGTCGTCTCTATGTGGCACTAACCGTTGTAGCCTATCTTGTCCCTCTGTTACTCTATCTGGAAGGGTACTCGGTGTTTGGTCTCCTCTCATGGCTTTCACTGCCGCTGGCCTTCCGTATGAAGAGGGAGCTCTACAGGAGTGAGGGGAGGGAGTTGAACCATGTACTGGCAGGTACCGGAAAGCTCATGACGCTCTTCGGGATTCTTCTTTCCCTTGGTATTCTCATTCAATACAAACACCTCGTTCAGTCATGCATTCCGAAACCGTACCCATAGCACTTGTACAGGCCCGCGCAGATAGTGATCCGGCTGCAAATCTTGCGAATGCATGCCTCCAAATAAGGGCGGCTGCGGCAAAGGGCGCGAGGATAATCTGTTTGCAGGAGCTCTTTACAACGCGCTATTTCTGCCAGACAGAGGCCTATGAACCGTTTGGTTTTGCTGAATCGATTCCCGGTCCTTCAACACTTGTTCTGCAGCAGCTTGCCCGTGAGCTTGAGGTTGTTCTTGTTGCCTCACTCTTTGAAAAGAGAACCCGGGGACTCTATCACAACACTGCAGCGGTGATTGACGCTGATGGAAGTTATCTCGGCAAGTACCGAAAGATGCATATTCCTGATGATCCCGGATTTTACGAGAAGTTCTATTTTACTCCGGGCGATCTGGGCTACAAGGTCTTTAAAACTCGATACGCTACCATCGGTGTTTTGATCTGCTGGGATCAATGGTACCCTGAAGCGGCAAGGCTTACGGCTCTCAAGGGTGCGGAGATTATTTTTTATCCTACAGCCATAGGATGGGCGGCTGATGAAGAGTCGGAAGCGGTGCGCCGTTCGCAGCAGGTGGCATGGAAAACCATGCAGTTGAGTCATGCCGTGGCCAATGGCGTTTTTGTTGCAGCGGCTAACCGGGTTGGTACTGAAGGTGATCTGGAGTTCTGGGGCAACAGCTTTGTCTGTGATCCCTTCGGGCAGATCATTGAGGAAACGGCTCATCAGGATGAAACCATTCTCTTTGCCGAGTGTGACCGCAGCAGGATAGGATTTTACCGTTCGCACTGGCCTTTTCTGCGTGACCGCAGAATTGAAACCTATGGAGAACTTCAGAGCCGGTACCTTGATGAGTGACCGGATTGACCTGCATGAACCTTTTTTTCTTCATTACCTGACATGATGAACATATTCGCTACGGTTGTATTTTTTGCGCTGCTCACGACTTTTCTGCTTAAACTTGTTTCCGAACTGCTCAATCTCAAAGCGTCGGAAGCGCCGGTTCCCCAGGAATTTACCGGCCTGTTTGATGAGGAGGCAAGCCGGAAATCAAGGGAGTATCTTCGAGCCACAACGACGCTCTCTTTATGCAGCGCGGCCTTTGATCTTGCCCTTCTCCTCCTCTTCTGGTTCAGCCGGGGATTCAATCTGCTCGACAATCTTCTGAGGGGTTTCGGATATGATGCGGTTGTTACCGGAGTGCTCTATATCGGCATCCTGCTTCTCGTGCAGTCACTCCTTGATCTGCCGTTCAGTATCTACAGAACATTTGTTATTGAGGAGAAATTCGGCTTTAACAAGACCACTCCCTCCGTTTTTGCGGCTGATCTTTTTAAAACCCTGCTGCTTGCCCTTCTTCTCGGGACCCCTCTTCTCTATGCGGTGCTCTGGTTTTTTGAGACGACAGGCCCCCTTGCCTGGCTCTGGGCCTGGTGCGGCGTTACAACGCTCTCCCTTCTGCTCCAGTATGTGGCACCAACATGGATCATGCCACTTTTTAACAAGTTTGTTCCGCTTGAAGAGGGTGAATTGAAGCGTGCTATCATGCACTATGCCGAAACAGTGCATTTCCCGCTTGCCGGAATTTATGTTATTGACGGCTCCCGCCGGTCAGCTAAAGCAAATGCTTTTTTTACCGGTTTCGGTAAACGAAAGAGAATAGCCCTTTTCGATACCCTTATTTCAGGCCATCCGGTTGATGAACTGGTTGCCGTGCTTGCCCACGAAATAGGACATTTCAAGAAAAAACATATTATCATCAGCATGGTGCTGAGTATCGTCAATCTTGGCGCGCTTTTTTTTCTGCTCTCGCTTTTCATGAATAACCGCCAGCTTTTTGATGCGTTTTTCATGATTAATCTCTCCGTGTATGGAAGTCTGATTTTTTTTATGCTGCTCTACACTCCGGTGGAGCTGATACTCTCTGTTTTTTTGCAGGTTCTTTCAAGAAAACATGAGTATGAGGCTGATTTTTATGCGGTTTCGACGTTTGATAAAGGTGTGACTCTCGGTGATGCACTCAGAAATCTCTCCCGAAGCAATCTTTCAAATCTTACACCGCACCCCTTCTATGTATTTCTGAACTATTCACATCCTCCGGTTGTCGAGCGTATCAGGCGTATCAGAGCGCATGCGGCTGCTCTTCAGTCAACCTCCCTGAACTGATTATCTCTTATGGCTGATCCGACCTATTATATGCCTCCCGAGTGGGCTTTTCATAAAGCGACCTGGCTCTCCTGGCCTCACCGGCTTGAGTCATGGCCGGGAAAGTTTGAACCGGTACCCGCCGTGTTTGTTGAGATTGCTTCATGGCTGAGCTCTTCCGAGGAGGTGCATATCAATGTGCTCGATGAAGCAATGGAGCGGGAGGTGCTTGAACTGCTTCGGAACTCACGCCATGAGCAGCTTCGTCTGGATCGTGTTTTTCTGCACAGGATTCCGACCAATGATGCATGGTGCAGGGATCACGGGCCGAACTTCGTCTTCCGTGAGAGCGGATTTCGTAACGAGAAAGTTATTCTCGACTGGGAGTACAACGCCTGGGGGGGGAAGTATGAACCCTATGATGATGACAATGCGGTGCCGGAACGGATTGCTTTCCAGGAGCAGCTTCCGCTGGTTTCAACCGGTATTGTGCTGGAGGGGGGATCTATCGATGTCAATGGCAAGGGTCTGCTGCTGACTACCGAAGCGTGTCTGTTGAATCCAAACCGGAATCCGTTGATGAGCCGAGCCGATATCGAGCGGGAGCTCGGAAACTATCTCGGCATACAAAAAGTACTCTGGCTTGGCGATGGTATTGCCGGAGATGATACCGATGGCCATATTGACGATATGGCACGGTTTGTCAATGAGCATACCGTGGTGATCGCTGTAGAGGATGACCCGGCTGACCTGAATTACGAACCGCTACAGGAGAACTACCGGTTGCTGCAGAGTTTTACGGATATTGAGGGTAACCCTCTTCATGTCGTGAAACTTCCCATGCCCTCTCCGGTCGTTTTTGACGGGGAGCGCCTCCCGGCCAGCTATGCAAATTTTTATATCGCCAACAGTGTGGTGCTTGTGCCGACCTATCGCTGTTCACGTGACACTTTAGCCGTTGAGCTGCTGCAGAACTGTTTTCCCGGCAGGCGGGTTGTCGGGATTGATTGTTTTGATCTGGTATGGGGACTGGGGGCAATCCACTGCATTACCCATGAAGAGCCGGTGTTGCCGGTGTAGCTTTAGCCTTTTTCCCCTGCAAAAAAAGCGGCCCGGAGCCGCTTTTTTTGTTCATCAGAATATAGCATTTCCCGAAGGTGCTCTTCAGGCGAGGAGAGCGGCAAGGCTGTTACAGTTCTCCTTGACCTCGGCTGCGGATTTCTGGAGAGCTTCGAGTTCGCTCGGGGAGAGGTTGATCTCAAGAATTTGCTCAACGCCGTTTTTGCCGAGTTTGACCGGTACACCGCAGTATACATTATCAATGCCGTACTGGCCTTCAAGCGCTGTGGTACAGGGAAGAATCCGCTTGCGATCCTTGACAATAGCCTCAATCATCTCCACGGCCGAAGCTGCCGGTGCATAGAAAGCCGAACCGGTTTTCAGCAGATTGACAATTTCGATGCCACCGTTTCGTGTGCGTTCAACAATCGCGTCAATTTTATCCTGGGGAAGCAGTTCGGTCAGAGGGATACCTGCGACATTGGTATATTTTACGACAGGAACCATGGAGTCGCCGTGACCGCCAAGCACAAAGGCATTGATATCCTGCATTGATACATTCAACGCTTCTGCAATAAAGCTTCTGAACCGGGCGGCATCAAGAACGCCGGCCATACCGATAACACGCTCTTTAGGTAGTCCGCTGGTTTTTCTGGCAACATAGGTCATCACATCAAGAGGGTTTGATACCATGATGATGATCGGGTTCCGGGAGTATTTCATCACCTGGATGGTCACGTCACGGATGATCGCGGCATTTTTATTCAGAAGATCTTCGCGAGTCATTCCCGGCTTTCTTGCAAGACCGGCAGTAATAAGAATAATATCAGAATCGGCTGAGTCTTTATAGTCATTTGATCCGATAACGCAGGTGTCGAAAAGCGCTACGGCGCCTGACTCATACATGTCAAGAGCTTTGCCCTGCGGGATACCTTCCACGATGTCAATCAGTACTACTTCTTTTGCGAGTTGTTTTTCTGCAATGCGAAGTGCCGCTGTAGCCCCGACATTTCCGGCTCCGATAACGGTGATTTTCATAAAGAATCAATGATTTAAAGGTGTAAAGGATGAGATGCTGAATGATGTTTATGCCCCGGAGATCGAGCAATCAGGTTGAGCATAAAAAAAGCCGCCTTGAAGAAAAAGACGGCCTTTAAATATAAGCTTATTTTGCAGCAAGCAAAATCAGCAGGGGATGATGTTGACCTGTTTTTTGTTGTTCCTTCCGTTGCGGAAGGTGACAACGCCGTCAACAAGTGCAAATATGGTATGATCCCTGCCTAATCCGGCATTTGAGCCTGCATTGATAACCGTGCCTCTCTGGCGGACAATGATTGTTCCAGCACTGACCGTTGAACCGCCGGCAGCTTTTACGCCGAGATATTTAGGATTACTGTCGCGTCCGTTTTTGGTTGAACCGCCACCCTTTTTATGTGCCATGGGAAAAAGAAATTAACGTTAAAAATCTTGAACTGTTCTCTTAAAGGGAGATAACCTCAATCTGGGTCATCTGCTGACGGTGACCGTTTCTTGACTGGTAGCGTTTTCTGCGTTTTTTCTTGAAAACAATAACCTTGTCATCCTTGACATGATCAAGAACCTTGGCCTGAATGCTGCCTGCAGGATTCAGATTAGTATTGATACCGTCAATCTCAGCCATGGTTTTGATTTCCATGGTATCGCCGATTGCGGCTTGTTGTTTGGGCACAAAGAGCTTGTCGCCCTGTTTTACCAGAAATTGTTTATCGGAAATCTTGATCAACGCCTGCATCTTGCTCGTATTTTAGTGATAAAGGACTGAAATATAGTATTAATTCCCTCATATTCAAACATGAGCAGCGCTAAAATCCATATATCCTGCGACACTTTCTGAATGCCCTGCTTTCTCCGGCAGAGCGCCCGTTTTCAGGATCTGGATGAGGTCGCCGGCAGGAGCTTCAAGTGCTGAACAGGAGAGTATTTCCCTTTTCTGAAAGAGGTTGTTGTCGTTTGTTTATTTAGATGCGCTGAAGTAGCTTCTTCTTTTCGAGAGCGCCATGTTCCCCCGGCAACAGGGCACCTCTCTATTCAATTGTTGATGAATCTCGCTATGAGCAAAGTAAAGGGTACACAGAAAGAGCACTCGCCCATGATGCGCCAGTATCTGGAGGTCAAGGAGCGGTACCCTGAATTTTTGCTGCTTTTCCGAGTAGGGGATTTTTATGAAACCTTTTTTGAGGATGCCCGTCTGGTTTCCGGTGCACTCAATATTGTACTGACAAAGCGCTCCAACGGCTCGTCGGCTGAAGTGCCTATGGCAGGTTTTCCCCACCATGCCAGTGAGGGCTATATTGCCAAACTGGTCAAGAAAGGGTTCAAGGTTGCGGTGTGTGACCAGGTTGAAGACCCGGCAGAGGCCAAGGGGATTGTCCGTCGTGAAATTACCGATATCGTTACTCCCGGTATAACCTTCAGCGATAAAATTCTTGATGACTGTCACAACAACTATCTCTGTGCTGTGGCATTTCTCAGGGAGGGTCGTTCGACTATCGCCGGGGTTGCCTTTATTGATGTGACCACCGCTGAGTTCAGCATTGCCTCCATGGAGCCTGAGGGTGTCAGGGAGTTTCTGCTTTCACTCCATCCATCCGAAATTCTCATTTCCGCCTCAGAGCGCGCCCGGTTTGAGCAGCTGAAACAATCCTGTTCACAGGAGCTGCTCATTACCGAGCTTGATGCCTGGATGTTCGGTGAAGAACAGACCGGTGAGGTGCTTTCACGCCACTTCAAAACCCACTCCCTTAAAGGGTTCGGTATTGAGGGGAACGGTGCAGGTCGTGTTGCTGCAGGAGTTATTCTCCAGTATCTCGAAGAGACCCGGCAGAACCGCCTGCACTATATCACCCGGATCAGCGAGCTGCATGGCGATGATCATATGACGCTTGACCTGCAGACAAAGCGTAATCTTGAGATCATCTCCTCCATGCAGGATGGCACGCTCAACGGCAGTCTGCTCCAGGTGATGGACCATACCTGCAACCCCATGGGGGCGCGACTCATCCGCCGGTGGCTGCAGCGACCGCTGAGAAAAATTGAGGATATCCGGCTCCGGCTCGATGCCGTAGAGGAGTTGACTGTTTGCAGGGAGATGCGGGAGGGGCTTGGTGAAAAGCTTTCAGCCATCAATGATCTGGAACGCTCGCTTGCGCGAATTGCCACCTTCCGCACCATGCCGAGAGAGGTTCGACAACTTGGCATTTCGCTTGCCCTTATTCCCTCACTTCAGGAGCTGCTTCAGGAGGCGGCAAGCGCTCGGCTTCGCTTCCTTGCTGCCAGACTGAATCCGCTTCCCGAACTTGCCCGGCGCATTGAAGAGGCCATAGATCCCGAATCCGGAGCTTCCATGCGGGACGGGGGGTATATCAGGAGCGGCTTTCACCTGGAGCTTGATGATCTCCGCTCCATCTCTTCGACGGCCAAGGATCGTCTTATGGAGATTCAGCAGCAGGAGCGCCTCAACACCTCGATCTCCTCGCTCAAGGTACAGTTCAACAAGGTATTCGGCTACTACATCGAAATAAGCCGGGCAAACAGCGACAAGGTGCCACCATATTATGAGAAAAAGCAGACCCTTGTCAACGCCGAACGCTACACCATACCGGCCCTGAAGGAGTATGAGGAGAAGATTCTCAATGCCGAAGAGAAAAGCTTTGCGCTTGAGGCTCGTCTCTTTCACGACCTTTGTGCTGAAGTGGCCGGGCAGGCTTCCCTGATTCAGACCAATGCCTCGGTCATTGCCGAGCTTGATGCACTCTTTTCGTTTGCCTTTGCTGCCGTTCAGTACGGTTACTGCAAGCCGGAAATGAGGGATCACCGCAATCTTGAGATCATCAATGGACGCCACCCGGTGCTTGAGCGGATCATGAGCGATGATGAACCCTATGTGCAGAACGACTGCCTCTTTGATGAGAAACAGAAGATGCTCATCATCACCGGCCCCAACATGGCCGGAAAAAGCTCCTTTCTCCGTCAGACCGGCCTCATCGTCCTGCTGGCGCAGGCGGGCAGTTTTGTGCCTGCCGAACGTGCTGAAATCGGTCTTGTTGACCGGATATTTACCAGAGTCGGCGCTTCGGACAATCTTGCCTCGGGGGAGAGCACCTTTCTTGTCGAGATGAATGAAGCGGCCAGCATTCTTAACAATGCCTCATCAACAAGTCTGCTTCTGCTTGATGAGATTGGTCGCGGTACCAGCACCTTTGACGGCATGTCGATTGCCTGGTCGATGAGCGAGTATATCGCTCACGCAATAGGCGCCAGAACACTCTTTGCGACCCACTACCATGAGCTTGCCGAGCTTGAAAACCGGATTCCCGGAGTTGTGAACTATAATGCAACGGTTGTGGAGACCGCTGACCGGGTAATTTTTCTGCGAAAGATTGTTCGGGGCTCCACCGACAACAGCTACGGTATCGAGGTGGCAAAAATGGCCGGGATGCCGGCGGATGTTATTGTGCGGGCAAGGGAGATCCTTGCCGGAATGGAGAAACGTGATATCGAGATTCCTCTTGACCGTCCGCCGACGGTGAAAAGCATGCAGATCAGTCTTTTTGAAGAGTCCGACTCGCGGCTCCGCAGGGCGCTTGAGATGCTTGATCTTGACCGGCTCACTCCGATTGAAGGGCTGCTTGAACTGCAGAAGCTCCAGGATCTGGCACGCTCAAGCGGAGGCTTTTGATGAAGGATAGCGGTGGAGTTGAGAAAAAGGTACTGCTGATTTTCATCCAGGCCGACAGCGGTGTTGACGGAGCCTCATTGCTCGACAGCGCTACCGTAAAACAGGGTTTGTTCAGTTCGCTCAAGGAGCGTGCGCTCAGCAATATCATCCGCAGGGCACAGTTCGCCATTCCGCCGCTTTCGCTGATGATTCTCAGTTCGCAGCAGGTTGAGGGAGTCAGCCAGACCATCTGTGACTTGCGCTTCGAGAAGCTTCCGCTGGATCAGCACTGGGATCTGGCAGGCATCAGTGTTCAGACCGGCGCGGTGAAACCCGCCTTTGATCTTGCCCATCATCTTCGCTCAAAAGGGATCAAGGTTGTGCTTGGCGGCCCATACGTGACCATCTTTCCTGAAAACTGCCGTGATCATGCCGATGCAATCGTCATTGGAGAGGCTGACGAGATCTGGCGTGAGGTTCAGGAGGATCTTCGACGTGGAGCATTGAAGCCGGAGTACCGGGTTGAATCCTTTCCTGATCTGTCAATTGAGCGCACGGTAAGTAAAGGCGCACTTGATATTCAAAGCTACTTTACCACCAACGTGGTGCAGACCACCAGAGGGTGCCCCTATAGTTGTGACTTCTGCAATGTCCACGTTATGAACGGCCACCGCCTTCGTCACCGTCGTGTCAGTGACGTGCTCAGGGAGGTTGAACTCTTTCTCAAAGAGGACAAGCGGATCTTTTTCTTTCTTGATGATACCGTCAATGCTGATGAAGCCTATGCCCATGAACTTTTCACCGGTCTCATTCCCTTTGGTATCAAATGGGTAGGCCAGGCGACCACTGCGCTCGGTGAGCAGCCGAAGCTGCTTGAGGCGTTTGAGCGTTCAGGGTGCGGCGCGCTGCTTGTCGGCATCGAGAGCATTGAGGATGGCAGCAACCACGCCCATAAAAAATTCCACAATCCGGCAGTGCGCCAGGTAGAGTGTATTAAAAACATCCGAAAAGCGGGCATCTGCGTCTACGGCAGCTTTATCTACGGTCTTGACGGCGATACCATCGGGCTGCCGGAGAGGATAGAGTCCTTTATTGAGGAGACCGGTATTGATGTGCCCGGTATCAACCTTCTGCGGCCGATTCCCGGAACCGGTGTTTTTGATCGTCTGGCCAATGAAGGACGGCTCCTGCACGCAAGGGATGATCACGATGCTTTCAGATTCTCATGGGGTCAGGAGATGCTCTACAAACCCCTGCAGATTCCCCTTCAGGAGTTCATTCCAAGCTACACCGCGCTCACCAGACGGGTCTTCACCATAGAGAACGCCATCAAACGGGCAATGCGTGGCCCTCAGCTCCGCTCAGCCGTGCTCATGTTCAACCTGCTCTATGTGCATATGTACGGCCTCTCCCGCAAAGACCTCCACCGCCAGTTGCACGAGCTTGAGTGAGTGCTGTGCTGTGATTTTTTCTTTACGTAATAAAAATGTAAATTTCGCTTGAGGGATCGCAGAAAATTAACTGTTGATGTTTTTCTGTCATTCAATCAGGTTGTTTTACGGAAGGGAGTTGTTACCCCATTTTATTACAGGAGAAAAGATTTGTGCCTACTCTGCCAAAGATAGATGCTGTTGGTCTTAAAATATTTTTTCTGCTCATTCCCGGCATTATAGCTTTTGGGATTGTCAAGTCAATTGGGCCCAGGCGCCCAAGGTCAGATTTTGAGAGTGGACTGCAGATATTTGTTTATGGTGTTTCTTGCTATTTGATTACCGGGTTTATTGAAGGACTTTACCTGTGGCAAAATTCAACGACGGTAGAGGGAAGTTTTTGGGGAACAATCGGGAAAAGCAGCCTCGTCCTGGCGGCATTGAATCCTCAGTCGGGATTGGGAGCCGACCAAATTGCTTATGCTACAGGAATCGGTGTTATATTAGGGATATTCGTTGCTGTGCTTCAGGCATATAGCCTTCCGCACAGAATTTTACGTCTACTTGGTCTCTCCAAGCGAACAAATGAGGTTGATATTTGGGAACTGACACATAATTCACCAGATATCGATAAATGGGTGATTGTTCGTCATCATGACAATGGTAAAGTGTATCAGGGATGGGTTCAGGGGTACTCGGACGGGGGTGATGAGCGAGAGTTGCTGCTTACAGAAGTGACGGTATACGCAAAATCGATGGACACCCATGAGCTTGTTGAAGTTGATAAAATTCCTGTATTGTACCTTGGTTTGGATAGAAAAAACACGGTTCTGGAATTAGCACCAATCAAGAAAAGGAACTTCAATGATTAATCAGGACTCTTTCAAAGAGCGTGTTGTCATCAATGAGGGTGCGCTCAAAAAGAACATGAACCCACCGCCACCAAGCGGCGAACGACCTCCGCCACCCAAGGCTCAGGTTGCGCCATCGCTGCAAAACCTTCAAGCAAAATCGGCTGAGAAAAAAACAGCAGGATAAAACGCAATGGTTGACAGGAACAATCCTGAATCGCATCCTGGGTTCGCTCAGGATGCCTCTCTCAACAGAAATATGACTCCTTCGCCAGAGGGTAAACGGCCATCTCCGCCAAAGGCGCAAGAGGCACGAACACCATTACTGTCTCCACAGCAAAAAAAGGGAAACGAATACCCGGTGGGTAGTTGTGGCTGCTTGGACTTCCGGGCACCTCTATTAATTGTCGTGAGAAGCCCGAGAACAAGGCGGACGGAGCGCAGAAAC
>NZ_MPJE01000071.1:0-4028 GCF_001975465.1 Chlorobium sp. KB01 | reverse complement strand
TGTATTGTTTGGTTAGTTAATTGTTATAATGATAAATAATGCTATATTGCAGTAACTCATTGTTAATAATGCAATTATGGCACGAAGGAATAAAGTCTATCAGTTAAAGCCAGAGGATCGTCAGGAACTTGAATCATTGCTGAGATCCCATAAAACTTCCCAAAATATTGTTTTGCGTGCCAGAATTCTGAACCTGTGTGATGCCGGTCAACCAGCACATACTGTCGCCTCCGAACTCGGCACGTCTACCAACACCGTCTATAAATGGCTGACCCGGTATCAAGCATCCGGGCTGAAAGGAATTCATGATTTACCTCGCTCTGGACAGCCAAGGAAGCTATCGCAGAATAAAGTGAATGAGGTACTCAAGCTGACCCAAGAAAAAATACCGGCTGAAGCTACGCATTGGAGCCTTCGGATTATGGCAAAGCATGCCGGAATAACGGTATGGCAGGTACAGGAAATCTGGAAAGCTGCAAAACTAAAGCCGCACTGGCTGAAAACGTTCAAGTTCAGTAATGATCCTCTGTTTGCCGAGAAAGTCGTTGATGTGGTTGGTTTATACATGAATCCTCCCGACAATGCCATGATTTTGAGCATTGATGAAAAGACTCAGATTCAAGCCCTTGATCGGACACAACCCATGTTGCAACTCAAACCGGGGCAAATTGCACGGAGAACTCACGACTATAAACGCAATGGCACCAGAAGCCTCTATGCTGCGTTTGATATTCTGACAGGCAATGTTATTGGTCGAGTTACCAACAGGCATCGGGCAAAAGAATTTCTTGATTTTCTCCGTCAGGTTGAACGCTCAACGCCAAAAGAACTTGAACTACACCTTATTCTTGATAACAGCACAACCCATAAGACGCAAGAAGTAAAAGATTGGCTTGAAAAACGTCCGCGTATTCAAGTTCATTTTACCCCAACCAGCGCTTCATGGCTGAATGCAGTTGAAGGTTGGTTTTCTCAGTTGGAACGTCGTGCGCTTTACAGAGGTGTTTTCAGTAATGTCAAAGAGTTGCGAGATGAAATTCACCGTTTTATAAAAGTCCATAATGCAAAACATGCAAAACCGTTCAGGTGGACGAAAAGCGCGAATGCAATTCTGGCATCGGTTCAACGGGCTAAAGATAGTCTTACAAATAAAACAAAGGATTAACCATTCACGACACTAGTGGCTCAGGGTATGAAATGTGGGTGAAAAAAAGGTCATGAGTACAATGAGCGCTGTAACAAAGACGAAGAGAACGATAAAGAGATAGGCCATGTGTTTGATGTCCCATCCGATAATCGGCTTGATAAAGATACTCGCGCCATAGATAAGCCAGATGATGACAAGCGTAATGAGCTTTGGCTCCAGGATGGTGACGGCGCCTTTGATCGCGTGCTGTTCGACCACGCCGGCAAACAGCGTGATTGAGAGAAACAGAAAACCGAAAGCCACAGCATGCATGATAAGCCGTTCAAGCACTTCAAGATTCGGCAGTCGCTGAAAGAGCAGTTCAAACCGGTTCTGTTCAATTTGCCGGAAGAGCAGGAGATAGAGAATACTGTAGAGTCCTGCAATCGCTATGGCGCTGAATCCGAAAATGGTTGTCATCAGGTGAACACCTATTCCGATACCAGTGAATGCTGTTCCTGTATTCGGGGTCAGGGATGTCAGGATTGAGGAGATAAGCTGCGCTCCTGATGCAAAGGAGATGACAAAAAATCCTGTTTTATCACTTTTGGTAGTGAACTCTATGAAGAGGTAGATAATCGTCAGGGTAAGCGCTACCATGGTCATCAGATTTACCGTAGAATAGCTGATCTTGTACCCTTCGATGGAGGTCAAAAGGCCGAGATAGAGCACATGGGTTACTACCGTCAGGCTGAGCAGCGGGCGCTTGTACTGTTTTGCAAACTCGATATCACTGAAAAAATGGGCTCCGTAGAGAAATGTGGTCACCAGATAGAGCAGCGAGACTATCTGATTGAGAACAAGAAGCGGAAGATTGTTGAATAATATGTTGTTCATTGTGTTTTTGGTGCGGGGAAGTGTCCGGACGATAAAAAATTACTTTGGCTTCCGGTAAAAGAGCGATGTGATGCTCCTTGTCAGGGGACAAAGATTGCGCCCATAAATACAAAGAAAAATTGTATATTCGGGCCGTTACGGGGTATAAATATAGTTTATTTACAAGGAAAAAAGATGAGTGATACAAAGAATATCAGAAATATAGCCATTATCGCCCACGTTGATCATGGAAAAACGACACTTGTTGATTCGATCTTTCAGAAGACAGGCGCCTTCAGGGATAATCAGCAGGTCAATGTAAGGGTACTTGACTCAAACCCCCAGGAGAGAGAGCGGGGTATTACTATTTTTTCAAAAAATGCAGCATCAATTTATAAAGAGCACAAGATCAATATTGTTGATACACCGGGTCACGCTGATTTTGGTGGCGAGGTTGAGCGTATTCTGCAGATGGTAGACGGAGTGCTGCTTCTGGTTGATGCATTTGAGGGCCCGATGCCTCAGACCAAATTTGTGCTTCGAAAGGCGCTTGAACTCCATCTGAAGCCGATAGTGGTTATCAACAAGATCGACCGTCCCCAGTCCGATCCGGTCAAGGTGCACGATCAGGTGCTTGATCTCTTTATTGCCCTCGGCGCCGAAGAGCATCAGCTTGATTTCCCCTATATCTTCACCTCGGCCAAAAACGGTGTTGCCAAATACAGCATGGATGATGAAGATGGTGATATGAGCCTCCTTCTCGATATGATCATCAAGGAGATTCCTGCTCCGGCTGCCCATGATGACGGCGGTTTCCAGATGCTGGTGACCACGCTTGACTACAGCGACTACATCGGTAAAATCGCTATCGGCCGCATTCATCGCGGCAAGGTTAGCCCCGGAAGCCAGCTTGTTGTTGTCTCTCCTGACGGCATTGTCGGAAAGGGCACAGTAACAAAGGTTTTCCAGTTTGACAAGGTGCAGAAAATCGAGGCGAAGGAGGCGACATCCGGCGACATTATTGCCATCGCCGGTATCCCCGATGCCACAGTCGGTTTGACGCTCGCATCAGTTGAGGAACCGGTATCGCTGGAATCATTTGAAATCAGCAAGCCCACCCTCTCCATGCTCTTTTCGGTTAACGACTCCCCGTTTGCCGGTCTGGAAGGCAAAGAGGTCACCAGCCGCAAAATTCGTGAGCGTCTGATGAAAGAGCAAATGACCAACGTCGCGCTCAACGTTGAGGAGACCGACAGCGCTGATACCTTCCGTGTTTCGGGCAGGGGAGAGCTTCATCTCTCGGTACTGATCGAAACCATGAGGCGTGAAGGCTATGAGCTTGCCATTGCAAGGCCTGAGGTGATCATGCATTATGATGAGCAGGGAACGATGCTTGAGCCTATCGAACATGTGACCATTGATATTCCTGAAGAGTACACCGGTGTGATTATCGAAAAGATGGGTCGCAGAAAGGCAGAGATGACCCATATGGGCACCCTTCGCGGCGGGATGGTCAGGGTTGAGTTTGAAATACCCACCAGAGGGCTGATTGGTTACAACCTTGAGTTTACGACCGATACCAAGGGAGAGGGAATCATGTCACACGTTTTCATTAACTACCAGCCGTTCAAGGGCAAGCTCCCTTCACGCGAAACCGGTGCACTTATCGTATCCGAAGCAGGTATCTGTGTTGCTTATGCGCTCAGCGCTCTTGAAGATCGCGGAACCTTCTTTGTTTCGCCGAACACCAAGGTTTATGCCGGAATGATTGTCGGCGAGTCCACAAGAGGTCTTGATATTACCATGAACGTCTGCAAAACCAAAAAGCTCAGCAACATGCGCTCTTCGGGTACGGATGAGTCGCTTCGCCTCACCCCGCCTAAAATCCTTTCGCTGGAGCAGGCACTTGAATTCATCAACGATGATGAGCTTCTTGAGGTAACGCCACAGAGCATCAGACTGAGAAAGAAGCTGCTTGACCCGAACGCAAGGGCACGGGCGACGAAAAAAGCTAACGTCTGAGGGG
>NZ_MPJE01000070.1:0-57500 GCF_001975465.1 Chlorobium sp. KB01 | reverse complement strand
GGGAAACGGGTACGCTTGTTGAACTCGGTGGAGTTGGCATCCTGCAAGCCGCACACGTTGCGCGCAAACTCTATTGTAGCACACTGCATGCCGAGACAGATACCGAAAAACGGAACATTTTTCTCCCTGGCATAGCGGATGAAATTGATTTTGCCCTCAATGCCCCGGTCTCCGAAACCGGGAGCCACAAGAATACCGCTGACACCTTCAAGCTCTTTTGAGAGGTTGAAGGTGTTGATTTCGGCATCCTCAGCCCGGAGCAGCTTGATATTTACCTTCACATTGTTACTGGCCCCTGCATGAATGAATGCCTCAAGAATCGACTTGTAGGCATCCGGATACTCGGTGTACTTGCCGCAGATACCAATGGTGACCTCTCCCTCCTCCGGGAACTTGATCTTGTTGCAGAACTCACGCCAGTATTCAAGATTCGGCTCCTTGTATTTCTTCAGGCCAAGCTTCTTGAGCACCCGAAGATCAAGCTTTTCCTTGAGCAGCAGCAGAGGAACATCATAGATGGTGTCGCAGTCATTCAGACCGATAACATCGAGATCGTTGACGTTACAGAAGTGACCCACCTTGTTTTTGATTTCGCGTGACAGCGGTTTTTCACTGCGGCAGACAAGGATATCCGGCTGGATTCCGGTTTCGAGCAGCATTTTTACGCTGTGCTGCGTCGGCTTTGTTTTCAGTTCACTGGCCGCCTTGATGTAGGGGACAAAGGTGAGATGGATATTGAGCATGTTGCGATCGCCCATCTCCAGCTTCATCTGGCGCATTGCCTCAAGAAACGGAAGTGACTCGATATCGCCGATCGTGCCGCCGATCTCGGTAATAAGGACATCAAGATTGCCGTTTTTGGCAAGTTCGGCCATCCGGTCCTTGATCTCATCAATCACATGAGGAACAACCTGGACCGTTGCGCCAAGGTACTCTCCCCTGCGCTCCTTGTCAATGACCGATTTATAGACCCGTCCCATGGTCAGGTTGGAGGACTGCGAGGTAGATTCATCGAGAAACCGCTCGTAGTGACCAAGATCAAGGTCGGTTTCAGCTCCGTCATCGGTTACATAGACCTCTCCGTGCTGATAGGGGGACATGGTACCGGGATCCACATTGATATAGGGATCATATTTCTGTATGGCCACCCTCAAGCCGCGTGACTTGAGCAACATGCCCAATGATGCAGAAAGGATTCCCTTGCCGAGCGAGGAGATCACTCCTCCGGTAACAAAAATATGTTTAACGTTTTTCGGTCGAGCCATGGAATCGTTCGTCGTTGATTTAATAGTAAGATAACCGCATCAACTACTGCGCACTCTTGTGGGAGCCATCGCAGTAAGGCGGATTTGCTGACAGGCCGCAACTGCAAATTGCGACGGTTTTTTCCTCATCAATCTCAACCTTCACCGGATGCAGGCCGCTCCCTTTGTGGGAACCGTCACAGTAGGGCAGATTCTTCGACTTGCTGCATGCACAATAGTACTTTGTACCCGGCTGCTCCTTGATGATGTAAGGTTTTTTCTGTTCCATAGTTCTGCTCCTGTTTAAGAAAAAATTCGATTCTTCAACAATTCGGCCTCAGACAAACAGATCGATCTGGCCATCTGCATCTTCAATCGGGAAATCACTGTCCCCCTCATCGTCACTCTTCGGCACTCTTGCCAGCGCGGAAATTACATCCCCGGCCATCAGTCTGACAAGACGAACACCGGAAGTGTTCCTTCCTGTGAGGCGGATGTCGGATACATGCTGACGGTTGACAATGCCGTGCGTTGTGATGATAATCAGATCATCATCATCATTGACATCGAGCAGGCCGACAAGGGCTCCGATCTTTTCATGCGCCTTGAGTGTAATGACCCCTCTTGCGCCTCGCCGTGTAAGACGATAATCCTCGACACGGCTCCTCTTGCCGAAGCCGTTATCGGTTACAGCAAGCAGTGCTGTGTCAAAGCGCTTGGTGGTGACCATGGAGATACATTTTTCACCCTCGTCGAGCGTGATGCCCTTGACGCCCATGGCGGTACGGCCCATGGAGCGGATTTCAGCCTCGGCAAAACGAACAACAAAACCGGAGCTCTTGGCCAGTATAATCTGGTGCTCGCCATCGGTCAGACGGGCATCGAGAAGCTCGTCATGCTCCTCTATGGTGATGGCGGCAATACCGTTACGCCTTGGATGTGAAAAATCGTCGAGCGGTGTTTTTTTAACAATACCGTTGCTCGTCGCCATTACAATGAATCCCGGCTCGTCAAAATTACGGATGTTGATATATGCCCTGATCTTTTCACCCGGCTGAAGCTCCATGATATTGGCCAGAGCCCTGCCCCTTGCCGCTCTTCCGGCCTCCGGAATTTCGTAGACTTTAAGCCAGTAGCAGCGACCCCGATTGGTGAAAAAGAGAATATAGTTGTGCGTCGAGGCAATAAACATATGCTCGATAAAGTCATCATGCTTTGCCTGTGCGCCTGTTACCCCTTTGCCACCACGCGCCTGACGGCGGTATCCCGAAACCGGGAAGCGCTTGATGAAGCCGTCATGGGTAATGGTTATCACCACATCTTCCTGCGCGATCATATCCTCTATGGAGAAGTCGCCCTCCTGGGGAACAATCTCCGTGCGGCGGGCATCGCCGTAGACCTCTCTGACCTTGAGCAGCTCTTCGCGGATAATCTCCATCTGCTTCTCGGGACTGCTGAGAATAAATTTAAGCTCCTCGATAAGGGCAAGTGTCTCGGTGTACTCCATATCGATCTTTTTGCGCTCCATGCCGGTCAAACGCTGCAGGCGCATCTCAAGGATAGCCTTTGACTGCAACTCGGAAAGACCGAAACGCTCCATGAGCTTCTCCTGCGCCGTATTCGCATCGGGAGAGTGGCGGATGGTGGTGATCACCTCATCAAGATTGTCCAGACAGATCTTCAGTCCTTCAAGAATATGGGCTCTCTTTTCTGCGGTATCAAGATCGTAGCGGGTGCGGCGCAAAACAATCTCATTGCGATGCTTGATGTAGTAGATCATCATCTCTTTGAGATTGAGCACCCTCGGCACACCGTCAACAAGAGCAAGCATGATCACCCCGAAGGTATCCTGCATCGGAGTATGCTTGTAGAGGTTGTTCAGTACAACCTTGGCTACGGCATCACGCTTCAGCTCTATAACCAGACGCATACCGTCACGGTCTGACTCATCACGGATGTCGGCAATGCCTTCAAGCTTTTTATCGTGAACCAGCTCAACAATTTTCTCAATCAGACGAACCTTGTTGACCTGATAGGGCAGCTCGGTAACGATTATGGATTCACGCCCGTTTTTCTGGGTAACTTCAACAAGAGCACGGGCACGGATAACCACCTTGCCCCTGCCGGTCATGTAGGCGTTCCGGACACCCTCATAACCATAGATAATACCTCCTGTCGGAAAATCAGGAGCAATGACAAATTTCATGAGATCGGCAACCTCAAGCTCCGGATTGGCAATCAGGGCGATCATGCCGTCAACAATCTCCCTGAGATTCTGGGGCGGGATGTTGGTTGCCATACCGACAGCGATACCGGATGAACCGTTGGCAAGAAGGTTAGGGATAGCGGAAGGCAGAACCGTCGGCTCCTCAAGGGAGTCATCAAAGTTCAGTGCAAAATCAACAGTACCTTTATCGAGATCTTTCAGCATTTCACCGGCAATGGCCTTCATGCGAACCTCGGTGTATCGCATGGCCGCCGGAGAGTCGCCGTCAACAGAGCCAAAGTTACCCTGTCCGTCAATCAGCGGGTAACGCATGGAGAAGTCCTGTACAAGGCGTACAAGACTGTCATATACGGCTGTATCACCGTGGGGATGGAACTTTCCAAGCACTTCACCGACAATACGGGCTGACTTTTTATGCGGCTTGCCTGCCTGCAGGCCAAGCTCGTGCATGCCGTAAAGTACCCGGCGGTGAACCGGTTTCAGACCGTCCCGAACATCGGGCAGCGCTCGACTGACAATAACCGACATAGAATAATCGAGATAAGAACCCCGCATTTCTTCTTCAATACTGATCGGGAGTATTCTTTCACGCTGCATAGCTAAATCCTGGGAGATAATTGATAGTAATAACTCAACCTCTAAATGTATATAAATCCATCATAATTCTCTCATGATGCATCCAATTGCAACACGAGAAAGCTTTATAAAATAAGATTGAATCTCAGCTCACAAGAACTGACGGGGCATCAGACCAGAGCGATTCAAGATCATAAAAACGACGCTCATCCTCCATAAAGATATGGACAACAACATCGACATAATCAAGCAGTATCCAATGCATTGAATCCATACCCTCAACGTGCATCGGACGCTCATCATCCTCTTTCAGCTCATCAACAATATGCTCCGCCGCAGCTTTTGCCTTGCGCTCCGAATCAGCAGTTACAATGACAAAAAAATCCGTTATCGAGGTCAGACCCCGGAGGTCAAGAATCTTTACATCCTCACATTTTTTCTCAAGCGCCAGTTCGGCACTTCTTTTTGCCAGCAATTCACTGATCGCCACCTCTTTTACCTGATCTGCCGTCTCTTTTCCTTTCTTTTTCAGACTGCTCATAAAACTCCGCTGTTCATATATTTACCATATTTTATAACAACTTATAGCCACAAAGCAACAAAAAAGCTGCAAAGCGGCAAGAATAAGTATCACGTGAACATACAAAAAAGCCCGCTCACTGACACAAAAAAAGCCAGGGAGTTCTCCCCGGCCTCGAATGGTTTGCGTTCAGGCGAAAAGCATATGCATGATGAATGGACATTTTAATCCCACAACTGTTTGGGCATTTCATATTTAAGGTCAGCCGTCTTCTCTTCGATGGCTTTTTGAAGACGCTGCGGGGAGTTCTGCTGCTCTTCGAGCATCATGGTGTTGGACGTACGCAACACAATTTGAGTGGCCAGCTCTTTTGCTTTCCGGTCAATAAGAGCATCCAGTGAACCATCTCTTGGTACGAAACCATAAACCATCTCCATATCCAAAGCATTGGCGACATCCCTCAGGGTTTTGAGCGTAACAGAGCCCTCTTTTTCCCTTCGCTCAATATCCTGAATGCTTTGTTTTGTAATAGAAATCTTATTGCCCAACTGCTGCAGCGTTATCCCCAGCGCTGAACGCACTGCTTTTATCCAGCCGGTTGGAGGGGGGGTGATTTTTTTTATTTCAGCAACGACCTGCATTTTGCTGTTGAGTTGCTCTATCTGTAATGACTTTTTTTCCATAATTGTAATCTTATAGACTGACTAAATCAAAATAAATGTAAGACTATAAGCTGACCAAGCAAAAAGCGCTACGAAATAAGGATTGCCATTGGTTTATCGTGTATACACAATGCGTATGGATTATGTACCTTGTTTGAACAAGCCGAAAAGAACCGGAGAATTATTTCAGGAGGGCACGACATGGAGAAGAACGGGCGAATCGTCAGATATACGGATGAAGAGTTGATTGCAATGCAGAAGCGTGGTGAAAGCAAAAGCAACTGGGCTGTAGCTGCGGCTATGACTTATGCGGAAATTGAAGCTGCTATTGCTGACGATCCCGACGAAGCAGGTATGGTGGTTGATTGGTCAACAACTTCGGTTGAGCTGCCTCAGCCGAAGGTTGTACTTAACATGCGCGTTGACTACGACATCATAGAATTTTTCCGCAGTGAGGGAAAGGGCTACCAGACAAAAATCAACGCTGTGTTACGCTCTTACGTCGATCAGCGACGGAAGCACGCCCGGCGGTTGTCAAATCTTAATAAATTTGAATAGTAGAACCTGGTTTTATACATTTAAAGGATAAAAAAATCCCAATACTTAAGATCAACCGTGCGGATTTTCAAAAACAGATGGTTTGCCAAGTTCGCCAAGGATGAAGGCATCAGTGACGGCAGGCTTTGCAAGGCAGTAAAGGATGCCGAAAATGGACTAATTGATGCTGATTATGGAGGCGGAGTCATCAAGCAGAGAATTGCTCGACTTCATGAAGGTAAATCAGGCGGATTTCGGACTATCATTTTTTACCGTCATGGAGAAAAGGCTTTTTTCGTTTACGGGTTCCCCAAAAATGAACAGGAAAACATATCCAAGGCTGATGTCAAAGAGTACAAGGAACTGGCAAAAATCACATTTGCCCTTTCCGATGACAAACTTAACAAATTAATTCAGACGGGCGCCCTCAAGGCTGTTAAATGTTATGAGTAAGACTAAAACATACAAAAGCGATGCCCTTGCAGCGGTTCACGAAACCGTTGCTGACATGTTCGAGGCTGGCGTGATTGACAAGCGTACAATGCGCCATTTTGATGAATCTTGTTTGACTCCAGTTCATCCATTCAGCGCAGAGGAAATCAAGGCCTTGCGTGAACGAGAGGAGGTTAGCCAAATGGTTTTTGCACTTTACCTGAACGTTTCAAAAGAGTCAGTAAGCCAATGGGAACGAGGACAAAAGAAACCAGCAGGCACAACATTGAAACTCCTTTCTCTTATATCACGAAAAGGAATTAGTTCCATTGCCTGAGATTGGAGGCAAACTTCGCAGTCAAATAACCTGCAATTGTCAAAATGCTTTCGAACAAAACCTCACCCTTTGCCTCCATTGGGGGTAAACATCTGGCGGTAATCGGGGGTAACGGCGTTAAGTTCTGCGGCATCGGCACCGGAGAAGAGTCGAAGGGCGTGGGGAATAAGGGATTTGGCGGTAAAGAAATCGGCCTCTCTGTATACTGCGCATGAACCCGCAAGCAGCGGGATAATCTCGGAAAGCCCGCGACCGACAACAACAACTCCTGGGTTTCCGGCGGCTGCGGCTGCAACATCAGCAGCGGAACCTCTCTCAACCTCGTCGTGCCAGAGGCCTGAAGCAAGATCATCCTGATTATAGATTGCATAGTAGTACTCCCCTTTGCGGGAAGGAACAACCGCCATGATCTTACCTGCTTTATCCGGAAGCGATGCAGCTATTGTCGGCATGGTGGGCACCGGAATGAGCGGCAAACCGAGACCGTAGGCAACACCTTTGGCAACCGACATCCCGATACGCAGTGAGGTAAACGAACCCGGCCCGGATGAGACAGCAATGGCATCAAGCTCGAGCCGGTCAAGCCCCGAGTCACCAATAACCTGTTCAATAAGCGGCACAAGCGTTTCCGCCGCCTTTTTCCACTCTGCACTTAACACTTCCGTAACAGCTCCGCTTTCGGTCAAAAGCGCTACGCTCAAATGTGCATGAGTGCACTCTATAGCGAGGATATTCATCAATGGTTTCTATTTATAACAATCTTGCGGCTCTCTTCACCGGTACGTTCAAGCCTGACCGTTGCGGTGTAGAATCGGGTGTACTCAGGAAAGCGGTCTGCCCACTCCACAACGGAGAGAAAGGCCGAGGAGAGGTATTCATCAAACCCGATAGCCTCAAGCTCCCTCTGTGACTCTATCCGGTAGAGATCAAAGTGATGGAGGGTAACCGGCTCTCCGCGCAGTGTCCCTTCATAAATATTAAACAAAGGAAATGTCGGGCTTGAAAGCTGATCTTCGCAAACAAAAAACTCCGTAATTCCCCGCATGAACTTGGTTTTACCCGCACCCAGGTCACCGCAGAGCGAAACAACATCACCGTCATGCAATCCTGCAGCAAACTCCCGTGCGTATCGGCGGGTCTCATCGGCAGAGTGCGAGTGGAACTCCCGGATCATAAGCGGTCAATCCAGCGGATTAAAAAGAAGGCCGGTCATGAGTTTCGGATAGAAAAAGGTTGACTTCTGGGGCATAACCTCGCCTGTCTCCGAAACAGCCAGCACCTGCTCAACCGTAGTCGGCTTGACCACAAAACCCACCTGCACCTTGCCGGAGTCAACCGCAGCAAACACCTCACGGTCATCCTTCACATAGGTCAGATTGCTCTGTTTTGCCATTGAGTCCTGCGTGATGCCAAGCAGGCGGCCAAGAATGAGATCGTGCAGAAGCACCAGACCGAGACGCTGGAGAGCCTCCGGACGGGCAGGATCAAGCAGCGGTTTTGGATCGGTTTTCAGAGCGATGCCGAGCACCACTCCCTTTGAAACAACGCCGTAGGCATAGCTGGATGGCTCACCATCAAGAAATGCTTTCAGGGCTTCCCGATCCTTGAGTTCGCTCACAGCAAAAAACTCCTCAAGCCTTGTTTTTAAACTGGCGGGATCAAATCCTTCCAGACTGTGCACCAGCCGGTGAATCGGAAAAATCAGCAGCCCTTCATCATAAATATTGGCCAGATAGGTCAGGATGAAATTATAGGGTTCACTGCCGCTGTGAGAGGGGTTTGCGGATGCACTCTCATTGCGATAGTTTACTCCGGTATCATAACGGTGATGTCCGTCAGCAATATAGACCGGCCGGTTCAGGAGCGATGCCTGGAGTGTAGCGATAAGGGCCGGGTCAGTTATCCTCCACATCCGGTTTCGCACTCCCTGAAAGAGCGCATCAACAACCGGTTCATTTGATTCGGCAAAGGCCTGCATCACACGATCAGCCGTTTTGGATTCATCGGCGTAGAGACCGAAAATGGGGCTGATGTTGGCTCTGGTTTTCCGGAACAGGTTCAGACGGTCGGCTTTCGGGCCTGAGAGGGTTTTTTCATGCGGCAGTACCTTTTTTTCCGAAAAGTCATAAAGGCGCATCGCCGAAAAAAATCCGTTCCGGGTATGTTTTCTGCCTTCAGAATCCTCAAAGGTCTGAAAATAGGGGTAGATCGCAGGCTCTCTCTCCTTCAGCAGTTCACCCCCATGCAGCCACTCAGCCAGACGCTCAGCCGCCGCGGCATAGGGATCAGACTCCATCGGCAACTCAAGACGGATGGCATTAAAAAAAGAGCCCTGATAGAGCTGCGCCTGAAATTCGGGAGAGATTACATCGTAGGGCGGGCATATCAGTGCGTCTGCACTCTTCAGCAGATCGGGGCTATAGAGAATGGCCCTGAAAGGGGTAATTTCCGGCATGTATCAAAAGTATTACAAGGTTGTCTCCGGGTATCAAGACCCGGCTCTCTGGGTAATCCAGAAATCATCATGGCCATCTTTGACCAGCACAGTAATTCGGCGGTTTTTACACATTTCGAGCACGGCAAGAAAAGTAACAACAAGGATAATGCGTTCCGTGATGCCTTCAAGCACGGAAGTAAACGAAACCTGAACCTCTGCTTCAAGTCTCTTCAGAATGAGCAGGGTCTGCTCTTCAACCGTTACCGGTGCATCCGAAACGCTGCGGGTCATCGTACGGGGCATGTTTTCAAGCACAGACTTGTAGGCCTGCATAAGATGGTAGAGTGTCGGCCGATTGACCGGTTCATCCAGCTCGTCAATTACCTCAGGTTCAAACTCCTCAAAAAAACTCCGGGCAAAAAGCGTTTCCCGCTCCCGGGCAAGCTGATCCAGGGCAGTTGAAGCCTCTTTGATACGCTTATACTCCAAAAGCCGTTGCACAAGTTCCGTACGGGGATCAAACTCATCGGATGGAGTCCCATCCTCAGCCGGACGCGGAAGCAGCATGTTGGCCTTGATGCTCATCAGCATTGATGCCATATAGATAAACTCTGCGGCAATTTCAAGATTCAGAATCCTGACCTCGCTGATATAGCTGATAAAGTCCGCAGTTATCTTTGAAACAGGAATATTATAAATATCCAGTTCATCACGCTTGATAAAAAAAAGCAGCAAATCAAGCGGCCCTTCAAACTCGTCAAGGCTGATCCTGAACATTATGGGGCTGGTACGTTGGGGCACCTCTATTAATTTGTTCCGCGATTCGATTACTTCGCTGGCAGGTGCTCGAAATCCTCAAGTACTCCATGTACATTCCGGTTTCTGCGCTCCTTCCGCCTCGTACTCAAACCGCTCACGACAATTTAAAGAGATGCCCGTTTGACAAATATTGAATGAAACAAGATAGAAAAAGCGGCAGAAAATGCGCAAATAAACCCCCTTGACGGCGTTCATTACCCGTGGAGAAAAAAAAACTTCAAATTCCCGAAAAGTATCAGATATTGATAGTGCGGCAATCAAACCCCGCAATCTCTCTTTTTTTCAAAGACACCATTGAGCGGCTTTTCATGAGAAGGATCCTGTATGCCATATCTCTAACTGTGGCATGTTTGCTTTATTCCGGCCATTTCGCCCTTGCGGACTCAGCAAATACCCTGTTTGATGAAGGGTTTGCCCAGCATCAGAAAGGTGATCTGAGCGGAGCAATAAGACTCTATTCCAGAGCTATTGAAAGCAATCCGGTGTTCGCCATGGCCTACCAGATGCGCGGAGCAGCACAACAGCGATTGAAAAAATATCCGCAGGCTATCAACGACTACACGTTGGTCATCGAATACGGTGAGCCATACTTCAAGGCTGTCGGCTATTTCAATCGGGGCATTATTTATAATATGACCGGATTTTACAATGAAGCTATTGCTGACTTTACCAAGGTTATTGAACTCGACAAAAAAATGGCCGGTGCATTTTTTCACCGGGGCATTGCCAAAAGCAAAACCGGCGATCTTGCTGGGCGCTATGATGACTTTCGTCAGGCGGCAAGGCTTGGTGACAGTAATGCCGAAGCATTTCTGAATACCTATTTTCCTGACTGGAAATTGCCACCGTTACTATCAGCCCCACTTCAGGCCCCGTCTGAACCGGTAAAATAGGGCCTCTCTGGTTACCTTATTCCGCCGTACAATTACTTCGATGGTCGGGACTCATACTGCTCTTAAGCATGAATAAAGAGAGCCGCTAAACACAAAAAGGGCAGAGAGAGAATCCCCCTCTGCCCCTTTTTCACCGTCAGTGTAATCGGTGACGTTTACTATATCGCCTTGCCGCCCCGCTCCTTGGTACGGATACGAATGCACTCCTCAAGCGGCGAAATGAAAATCTTTCCTGCACCGATCTCGCCTTCACCATGACTTGCTGCATTGATGATGGTATCCACCGTAATATCAACAAACTCATCATTGACCGCAATATCAAGCCTGATTTTCGGAATCAGGTTGGGCGCTATTTTCTGGCCCCGATAGATATCAATATCCTCCTGCCTGCCATGACCGGTAACCCGGCTTACGGTAATTCTTGTTATATCGGCCTGGATCAGTGCTTCCCGAACATGGTCGAGACGGTCCGGCCTTATGATTGCAGTTATCAGTTTCATGTAAAGAAATTAATTAAGGTTGATAAGACCATATCCATGCTCACCATGCATACTGTGATCGAGACCGGACATTTCATCATCTTCGCTGATACGCAAGCCGATTGTTTTTTCTACAATGAAGAGCAGAATAAAGGAAACAACCGCAGCATACACAATAGTAACACCCACTGCAGTTGCCTGAACGCCAAGCTGCTGCCAGATTGTCCAGCTACCCCCGACTTTTTCTGCCGCTGCCTCCATCCATGCCGGACGAATAAAAAACACAAGAGCAAGAGCGCCGACAATACCACCAACACCATGCACGCCAAATGCATCAAGACTGTCATCGTAACCAAGTTTGCTCTTGAGCAAAATTGCACTGTAGCAGAAGATGGCCGCAAGTGCACCAAGAGCAAAGGCGCCTGAAGGCTGCACAACTCCTGCTGCCGGAGTTATGGCAACAAGACCGGCAAGAATTCCGGACGCAACACCGAGACTGGTTGCCTTGCCGTGCTGAAACATTTCAATAACCATCCAGGTAAAGGCGCCTGCTGCAGCGGCAACCTGGGTTACCGTCAGCGCTCTGGCGGTGGCAAGGTCACTGGCTATAGCACTTCCTGCGTTGAAACCGAACCATCCTACCCAGAGAAGCCCTGCTCCGATCAGAGTCATGACAAGATTATTAGGGTGCATGACGTTTTTCGGATAACCACGCCGTTTGCCAAGATAGAGCGCAGCAACAAGAGCGGTCACACCGGAAGAGATGTGAACAACCGTGCCCCCTGCAAAATCAATGGCTCCGGCAGCACCAAGATTGAAAAGGAAGCCGTCTGAGGCCCATACCCAATGGCAAATCGGGCTATAGACAAGTATGCACCAGAGCGCTATAAAAACAGCATACCCCTTGAAATTAACCCTCTCGGCAAAGGCACCGGCAATCAGGGCCGGTGTGATAATGGCAAATTTTCCCTGGAACATGGCAAACACATACTCAGGAATATGGGTGGGCATGATCGTTTCATCAATCCCCTGCAACATGAAATAGTTATCGTTCCACCCGACAAAACCGCCAAGAATACCGGGACCAAAGCTCAACGAATAGCCGACCAGCGGCCAGAGAACACCAATAATCACCATTGCGGCAAAACTGTGCATCATGGTACCAATAACGTTTTTGGTACGGACAAGTCCGCCATAGAACATGGCAAGTCCAGGAACCATGAGCAACACCAGAGCTGTAGACGTCAGCATCCACGATGTGGTTCCACTGTCAGTAGCTATAGCATCAGCGGCCCAGGCACTACTTTGAAACAACAATGCTGCCGGTAAAAGCAGCAGGGCCGTTAAAACTTTTTTCCTCATAACCGGATTAATTGTAATTATTTAAACCTTAATTTTTAATGATAACAACAAAAATGTAATTAATTTTTAATGTAAAGCAAAAAATTAGTCACATTTTATTACAAATAAGTAGAATTTCAGTCTCTTTTATCAACAGGAATTCCTGAACATCACCAGAAGATGTGAATACGGCATCTTCTCTCAGACCATCAGAATAGTCTCTGTCAGGTTGAAGGAAACAGAAACATGCAGGGCAAAACATTCACGATAGTCCTCCCTGTAAAGCAAGGGCGTATTACGGCAGTGGTTGTAATTATTTTTTGAAATACATTATTAATTACGGTAAATTGTGCTCAGAAATCAGCCAATGGTTGGCTGATCGCTATGCAAGTAATTTGTGCTTTGGTTACTTGCCGGCGTCTCTTTCTATCAATGCACATGCTTACTCAGACTAACAATGAATATTTACATTGGCAATTTGCCTTACACTGTTTCTGAAGATGATCTTCGCGATGCGTTCTCCCAGTTCGGACAGGTCGATAGCGCAAACATCATTACCGACAAGTTTTCAGGCCGCTCCAAAGGGTTCGGATTTGTTGATATGCCTAATGACAGTGAAGCTCGTGAAGCCATCGAATCAATGAATGACAAAGATTTGAAAGGCCGCACTATAAAGGTAAACGAAGCGAGGCCTCGCGAAGAAAGGCCGGCAAGAAGAGATCGCTATTAATTCGTTACACTCTTTTTTGTTACTAAAAAAGCCAGGCAACCGCCTGGCTTTTTTTATTGCAGAAATATGATACCCGCTACTGCCGGACAAGAAAGACGCCGAGATCTTCAAGAAGCGCCTGTAAATCCTCTTCATGCTCCACCTCATCCTGGAGAATCTGTACTGCAAGATTATAGGTAACAGGATCCTTGAGCCCTATTTCACTGATAATGCTGTTATAGACATTGATAGCACACTGCTCTCCCGAAATATTCTGTTCAAGAATCTTTTTCACAAAGGGGTCATCGGGTACAGCATATCCACAGTTTGCAAAGGTAAACCAATCGCGCGGCGAGGCAATGGGTGTGCCTCCAAGCTGAATAATCCTTGCCGTAATCATATCGGCATGCCGTAATTCATCAGCTGCATGCAGGACAAGCTCGGAAATCACCGCATCCTTCATCGGCCCCTGCACGATCTTGGATCCAACCCAGTACTGGTAATAGGCCAGCCACTCATCAGCAAATGCCTTGTTAAGCAGTTCAAGAACTCGAGGAAGATGCTCCCCGACTATTTCCCGTCCCCTGGTTCCCATGGCATACTCCGTTATTTTTTTAATAAAACGTTTACTTCTGATTGTCGATAAGCTCTCTCAGCGCGGCGGAGAGGCCGGTATAGCTGAAAGCAAAACCATGCTCAAGCAGAAAACCGGGTTTGACTTTCTGGCCTTTCACGGCGTACTCAGCCCCCTCTCCAAGAAGAAGCTGAACCGCAACCTTCGGTACCGGAAAAAGGGATGGCCTGCCGAGAACCGCCCCAAGCTGAGCAGCAAACTCTTTCATGGTAACAGGTTCCGGGCTGACTGCGTTAATCGCCCCCCTGTATGCAGGGTTATCAAGTGCTTCAATAATGCAATTGATCTCGTCATCAAGGTGAATCCAGGAAATGCACTGGAGGCCGGAACCTACAGGCCCACCAAGAAACCAGGAGAAAGGGGTAATCATCTTCTGCAGCATACCCCCTTTGGTCGAAAGGACTATTCCGGTTCTCAGCAGCACAAGTCGTACTCCGGTTTTTTCGGCAGCGAGCGCCTCTTTTTCCCAGTCAATACAGATTTTAGCAAGAAAATCACTTCCCTGGGGAGCAGATTCAAACAAATCGGATGTATCGGCGCACCGCTCAAATGAACCATAGTAACCAATCGCCGTTGCGGAAATAAAAACCCCCGGTTTTTCCTCTGCACCGGCAATCGCCGAAACAATGTGGCGGGTACCTGAAATTCTGGAATTATAACACTCCTTCTTGTGCTCGTCACTCCAGCGGCTTTCAAGAAGCGGCTTTCCTGCAAGGTGAATCACACCTTTAGCGCCGCTGATAAAGCCGCTCCACGCGCCATCCGCCATATCCGAGTCCCATCTGACATATCCGGCAGCATCGGGGACTTTTTGTTCAGCAGTATCAGGCGATCTGGCAAACAGAACAACCTTCTCTCCCCGCTCAATCAACTTCCGAGCAAGTTCAACACCGATCACTCCGGTAGCTCCGGTAATAACAATATGACCTTGCATAGAATTATAGGATTTGATGACAAAATATCGTTGTTCAAGTGATTATTGAACGGGTAACTATTGATAATAATTCCCGTACAGGGTTCGGATAAAAACAAGAAAGCCGGGAGCAGGGGGCTACCCTTCCCGGCTTTCTGCCGTTAAAACACCTGCTCTCCTCTTATAAAGGAGCATGCTTACTCCACAGTCACCGATTTGGCGAGGTTTCTCGGACGGTCAACATTGCAGCCGCGAAGTGTCGCGATATGATAGGCAAGCAACTGCAGAGGAATCACCGTCAGGAGCGGCGTAATGGGGCCTGAGGCCTGGGGAATATAGATAACATGCTCGGCCAGGCGGGCAACCTCCTTGTCTCCCTCGCTGGCAATAGCGATGACCCTTCCTTTACGGCTGCGGACCTCTTCGATATTGCTCAAAATCTTGGCATAGGTGCTGTCGCGGGTTGCAATAAAAATTACCGGCATATCCTCGTCAATCAGGGCGATCGGCCCGTGTTTCATCTCTGCGGCAGGGTAACCTTCCGCATGGATATAGGAGATCTCCTTGAGCTTGAGCGCCCCTTCAAGTGCAACAGGAAAGTTATAACCGCGACCAAGATAGAGAAAGTTCTTTGCGTCCTTGAACCGTTCAGCGATATCCCTGATCTGGCTGTCAAGATTGAGAATCCTGTCTGCCTTTGCCGGCAGGTCGGCCAACTCTGTGAGGTTAAGGATAATCTCATCGTGGGAGATGGTCCTCCCTTTACTGAGCGCCATGGCCAGCATATAGAGCATGATAACCTGGGCTGTAAACGCTTTGGTCGAGGCGACACCGACCTCCGGACCGGCATGTGTGTACATACCACAAAGGGTTTCACGGGCAATGGTGGAGCCGACAACGTTGCATATACCCATAACGAGAGCACCTTTCTCCTTTGCCGTTCGCAGAGCCGCCAGCGTATCGGCAGTCTCACCCGACTGGGAGATAACGATCACAACATCATCTTTACCGACAATAGGGTTACGATACCTGAACTCCGAGGCATAATCCACCTCAACAGGAATCCGGGCAAACTCCTCAATAAGGTACTCACCGATCAGGCCTGCATGCCAGCTCGTACCGCAGGCGCATATTACAATACGCTTGGCCTGTTTGAGGCGGTCGAGATAATCCTCAATTCCGCCAAGACAGACTCGTCCCTCCTCAAGACGAACACGCCCTCTCATCACATCATGCATGACGCTCGGCTGCTCAAAGATCTCCTTGAGCATAAAATGTTCGAAACCGCCTTTCTCTATTTTTTCAAGGGAAAAATCAAGTTCGGTAACCAGCTTTTCCTGTTCGACATTCTCGATGGTCTTGACCGAATAACCCTCCTTGGTCACCACGGCAAGCTCTCCGTCAGAGAGGTAAACGACCTTATTGGTATGCTCGACGATAGGTGCCGCATCGGAAGCGATAAAAAACTCCCCTTCGCCGATACCGATCACCAGAGGACTGCCCTTGCGTGCAACAACAATCCTGTCGGGCTCACGCGATGAGATAACACAGAGACCGTAGGCTCCGTCAACATGACGAAGCGCCGTGCGGGTCGCTGACTCAAGATCAAGGGAGGCATCTTTTTTCCATAACCAGTCGATAAGATGAACAAGCACCTCTGAATCCGTATCGCTGATAAACTGATAGCCCTCGGAGATGAGCTCCTGCTTGAGGGCTGAGTAATTTTCAATAATACCGTTATGGATAACGGCAATATCCCCTGCGGCATTCAAATGGGGATGTGCATTGCGGTCACTCGGATCACCATGGGTCGCCCAGCGGGTATGGCCTATACCAATCGTCGCACCCGGCATCTTTTCCCTGAGCTTGGCAGTATCGGTTTCCAGACCGCTGACATTGCCCTTCTGCTTCATAACTGAAATGGTGCCGTTCAGGAGGGCGATTCCCGCCGAATCATAACCACGATATTCAAGTCTTTTCAAGCCCTTCAAAAGTACAGGGGCAGCTTCCTGCCAGCCTATATAACCAACAATTCCACACATAATACTCTGTTTTTTTTAACTCTCTTTTGTAACCGCAATAATGATCGAAAATCAACGTTGCGGCCTTGTCTCCTAATAGAACAATATAAAATGATTCCGGTTCAAACGCATCACCGCCTATAAAACACGCCGCATCCCATCGTAAATCTTCTTCGCTTCTTCAGCGACAGCGAGTTCATAGTCGTCAATGGATAAAAACAGCCCCGATCCTGAAACTTCGGGATAGATAAGCGCACGGCTGACATTGATCAGCGCACTTTGGCGATCGGCATCAACACCAAGATCCACCGCTTCTTCAAGAGATCCACCCTGGGCGCCAACTCCGGGAATAAGAAAAAAAAGACCCGGTGCTTCACGGCGAATCTCGCCAAGCTGCGAGCTTTTTGTCGCCCCAACAACAATACCGGCATTTGCATTTCGGCTCCAGGAGGCAACTTTACCAAGAACTGACCGGTAGAGTGGGCTGCCATCCTGCATCAACTTCTCCTCAAAATCAGCTGACCCCTCATTTGAGGTAAGGCAAAGAACAAAAACCAGCTTCTCCTCATAGGAAAAAAAAGGCTCAAGGGAATCAAATCCCATGTACGGGGCTACCGTCACCGCATCAAAAGGCCAGTGTTCAAAAAATGCCCGGGCGTACTTTCTGCTGGTATTGCCGATATCAGCACGCTTGGCATCGGCAATAGTCATAATGGCATCAGGAATAGAGCCGAGCGTGTTTTCCATATCCTGCAAGCCTGAAATACCCCTTGCTTCGTAGAAAGCGGTATTGATCTTGTAGGCGACGGCTACATCACTGGTTGCCCTTATAACAGCACGATTAAACTCAAGAACCGGATTTGCATAAACCGAAAAAAGTTCGGGGATTTTATCAGGATCGCTGTCCAGCCCGACACACAGGAGCGATTTCAACGATGATATCCTGCGGTTTGCCTTATCCCGAACTGAACTCATAAGCACCCTCTCTCACGTTTTGTAATAATCCGGAACGCTCCTTCATGGGCAGAGAAAACTCTATGGAAAGAAGAGATCCGGGTATGAAACCCGCGCCGGCAATGAAACTTATAGCTGCAGGAATACATTTTAAGAGTTGTAATATATAATATGTTTTCTTGCGATATGCTTCATTAAATGAAAGAATCCCGTAAATTAAAGGCCATTAATACCCTGAGAAGCAAGGCCTGTCATTATAACCATGATTGTTGATTGATGTCAAAAAAAACGAGTAGACCTTCAAATCCCTATAAAAACGAACCGGAAAGCAACCTGCCGCGGCCGAAATTCTCGATAATGTACTATGTGGTTGTTATTGTTCTTCTCATCGGAATTCAGCTTGCCTTTTTCTGGTCAGGCTCCACACAGGAAATACCTTACAGCACATTCCGCAAACTTATCGCTGAAAACAAGATTGAATCGGTCAAGATAGCGCCGGAAAGAATATATGTCAAGCTCAAACCGGGTTCGGTTACCGGTGTTGCAGTCAAGGAGCCGAAAAAAGAGGGGCCGGGGATCCTGCCCCAGTCATCATCGAAGCCGGATGAAATTTTCGTTAATCCGGTACGCGATGACGGCCTGATTGAACTGCTCGAAAGCAAGGGAATCAAATACCAGGGTTTGCCAAGCAGCACCTGGATCAGCGAACTGCTGCAATGGATTCTCCCGTTCGCCCTGCTTCTCGGCATCTACTTTTTTGTATTCCGTCGTATGGGTGGACCAGGCTCACAGTTCATGAATATCAGCAAAAACAAGGCTGCACTTTATGAAAACCTGGATGAGCATACCCGCATAACATTCAAGGATGTAGCCGGACTTGATGAGGCAAAAGCCGAAGTCATGGAGGTAGTCGATTTCCTCAAGGATCCGAAAAAGTATACCACGCTCGGCGGCAAGCTGCCGAAAGGGGTACTGCTTGTGGGCCCTCCCGGTACCGGAAAAACCCTTCTTGCCAAGGCCGTAGCCGGAGAGGCCGATGTACCGTTTTTCAGCATCAGCGGCTCGGATTTTGTTGAGATGTTTGTCGGTGTCGGTGCCGCAAGAGTCCGCGATCTTTTCAAGCAGGCCAAGGAGAAAGCCCCCTGTATCATCTTTATTGATGAAATTGACGCTGTGGGCCGCAGCCGGGGCAAAGGTGCCATGATGGGCGCCAATGACGAGAGGGAGAACACCCTCAACCAGCTGCTGGTCGAAATGGACGGATTTGCAACCGACAAGGGGGTAATCCTGATGGCTGCAACCAACCGGCCTGACGTGCTCGATTCCGCCCTGCTCCGGCCCGGCCGTTTTGACCGTCAGATCATGGTCGATAAACCGGATCTGAAAGGACGTATCGATATTTTCAAGGTGCACACCAAAAAGCTTTCGCTCTCTGCAGATGTCAATCTGAAGGCACTCGCCTCGCAGACTCCGGGGTTTGCCGGTGCGGAAATTGCCAATGCTGCAAACGAAGCTGCCCTGCTTGCCTCACGCCGAAACAAGCAGAGCATTGAAATGAAAGATTTTGAAGATGCCATAGAACGGGTTGTGGCCGGACTTGAGAAAAAGAACAAGGTGATCAACCCGCGTGAAAAGCAGATCGTAGCCTATCATGAAGCCGGCCATGCCATTGTCGGCTGGATGATGCCGGAGAACGATCCGGTGCAGAAAATATCCATCGTTCCGCGAGGAATGAGCGCACTCGGCTATACCATGAATATCCCGCTTGAAGATCGTTATCTCATGACGAAAAACGAGCTTCTTGCGCGAATATGCAGTCTGCTCGGAGGCCGCATTGCCGAACAGATCATCTTCAATGAAATCTCGACCGGAGCGCAGAATGACCTTGAAAAGGTCACCAGTATAGCCTACAACATGGTGATGGTTTACGGCATGAGTGACAAGCTCGGCAACCTCTCCTTCTTTGAGAGCAACAACCCCTACTACGGCAGCCCCGGCATCGACAAAAAGTACGGTGAAGAGACCGCACGACTTATCGACAGGGAGGTCATGACTATCATCGAAGAGTCCCGTATCAAAGTCACCGAGCTCCTTACCCGGAACCGCGAAAAACTTGAAAAGCTCGCCTCTGAACTGCTGCTGAAGGAGATGCTGCAGTACAGTCAGATTGAGGAGATTCTCGGGAAACGACCGGAGGGACTTTTTCCTGTTCATCTCGAAGAGGAGCCACTCCCGGACATTGATGAAGAGAGCGCTGAAACAGCAACCGATCCGAAAGAATCGCCTGCAAATGGTTCTGCGCCTCTCAGCGATACCGAGCAGGCTGAACTTGAAGCCGCTGTCGCACGACTCAAAGAGGCTCGAAACATACCTGAAAACTGAGCATTCAGGTTTATGCAGAAAAGGATGCATTTGACCGTGTCCGGTCTTGTACAGGGTGTAGGGTTCAGAATGTTCATTGACCGGGTTGCCAATGAGCTGCATCTGGATGGGTGGGTAAAAAACAGGCCCGACGGCACCGTTGAAATCGAGGTTCAGGGAGCAGAGGAAACGCTTGATGAGCTGTTCAGACGGGCAGAAAAAGGGCCATCCCGCGCCCGGGTCACCGGAATAAAACGAATGGAGATGGCTCCGGACCACTCGTTTTGCGGCTTTACCGTTTTAATGTAACCGATCAGAAAAAATGGCAATAAAAAAGGCAGGAGATCACCTGCCTTTTTTATCATGTAGTGATGTGTGTGGGTCCCGAGGGATTCGAACCCCCGACCTACTGGGTGTAAACCAGCCGCTCTAACCAACTGAGCTAGGAACCCGTGAAAGGTCATAAGTATAGTATAAATTCCCCGGAAGAACAAACAGAAAAATCACTCAAAGCAAGCTCTCCATTCCGGCAATTTGTATGCCTTCACGAAAAAGCATAAATTCAGGCCAACCATGTTATTACTCAAGGGTCCCCCTGTTTATTATCATGCATCCTGACATTCTTGGGAGCATGAAGCATTCGACGTGCAGAACAAATAAATTGCAGGACCAGCATACAGCGGCAACCTTTTTTCTTCATCATTATGCGATCAATAGCCATTCTCGGCTCTACCGGCTCCATCGGTGTCAGTACCCTTGATGTTGTAAGGCAGCACCCGGATAAATTCAACGTAACCGGTCTTGCCGCTGGCCGGGATATCACTCTGCTTGCTGAACAGATCAGGGAGTTCAGACCTGAAGCAGTTTCCGTCAGGGATGAAGAGTCCATAGCAAAACTGCATGCCCTTCTGGGGGAGTACAAACCTGCTATTTTGTCAGGAAGTGACGGCGCTTCAGCCATTGCCTCCGCAGACGGACCGGATATGGTGGTCTCGGCTATTGTCGGCGCAGCAGGCCTGCTGCCTACGGTAAGCGCCATAAAGACCGGAAAACATATCGCTCTGGCCAACAAGGAGACGCTTGTGGTTGCAGGGCAGCTGGTATCTGATCTTGTAAAAAAGCATAAGGTGCAGCTTCTGCCTGTTGACAGTGAGCACTCAGCCATTTTCCAGTCGCTTGAAGGTCACCGCACCGAGGATGTCGAACGCATCATTCTGACGGCTTCAGGGGGACCGTTCCGGAATACATCAGCTGAAGAGCTGAAAAACGTCGGCCTCGAACAGGCGCTGAAACATCCCCAGTGGAGCATGGGCGCAAAAATCACCATTGACTCCGCAACCATGATGAACAAAGGCCTTGAGGTGATTGAAGCTCACTGGCTCTTTAACATGCCTGCGGAAAAGATCGGTGTTGTGGTTCATCCCCAGAGTATCATTCACTCCATGGTTGAATATATAGACGGTTGCGTCATTGCCCAGTTGGGTGCACCCGACATGCGCGCTCCGATTGCCTATGCCCTCTCATACCCGGAAAGGTGCATAAGCGGCATCCAGAAACTGGACCTGATAAAAATCGGAACCCTGACGTTTGAGGAACCCGATATGGTTCGATTCCCGGCTCTTCGACTCGCATTTGACGCACTGAAAGCCGGCCGGACCTACCCGGCAGTACTGAATGCTGCGAATGAGATTGCCGTAGCCGCATTTCTTGACAAGAAAATCGCTTTTGTCGATATTGCCGCCACGGTCGAAAAAACCATGCAGGCCCACGATGCATTCACACCGGTCGAACTTGACGAGTACCTGATGGCTGACCGCTGGGCCAGGGATACGGCAACCAAATTTATCTCATAACCGAGCAAACCAACAAGAGCACACCATTCGCCCATAAACGAGGGGCGAATGGTGTGCTCTCTTGAAACGAAGGCTACCTATGGACAATCTGAGTACGGCATTTTTTTTCATTCTCGCCATCTTCATTCTGGTAACGGCCCATGAACTCGGTCATTTTCTGACGGCGAAACTCTTCGGCATGCGGGTCGACAAATTCTACATCGGATTCGATTTTTTCGACATGCGGCTCTGGAAAAAGAAGATCGGTGAGACCGAATACGGAGTAGGCGTGTTCCCTCTCGGCGGCTATGTCAAGATTGCCGGTATGGTCGATGAAAGCCTCGATACAGACTTTCAGAACACAAAGCCGGAACCATGGGAGTTCCGTGCCAAACCAGCCTGGCAGCGTCTGATTGTGCTTGCAGGCGGAGTAGCCATGAACATGATTCTTGCTACCCTCATCTTTATCGGCCTTACCCTTGTTCTCGGTGAATCAAGAACAAGCATCAAAAGCCCGGCTTTCGTTGAAAAAGGCTCGGTTTTTGAAACGATGGGCATGAAAACAGGCGACCGGTTTGTTCTTGTGAACGGCAAATCCCTGCCAAGCTGGGAGGAGGTGCTTGATCCTGAACTGCTGACCGCCCGAACACTCGCCTATACGATTGATCGCGACGGGAAAAACATCACGATCAATGCGCCGTCGAACATCATGTCGCGCATCAACGATCAGCAGGGGCTCGGCATACGACCAACCATTCCGCCGGTCATTGATGAAGCGCTGGCGCAGCAGCCTGCCAGTCTGGCAGGAATAAAATCCGGAGGACTCATTACCGCCATCAATGGATTCCCGGTAACAGACTGGACCGAAGTTGTCGGAATCATCTCCGCAAATGCCTCCAAACCCATCAGCATTACCTGGTACTATATGGCGCCTGTGCAGGGCAGAGAGATCAGTGCTGAAAAACTCCGCACTGAAGGCCGCGCATTTGTAACCACTGTTGTACCGAGCAAAGCCGGAAAAATAGGTATTTCACTCAAACAGACAATCGCCAGCGAACGAAGAAAACTCGGTGTCGGCGGCTCAATACTCAGCGGTATCAACCAGAGCTGGAAAATGAGCGTCATGACCGTCCAGGGATTTGGAAAAATTTTCTCCGGTGAGGAGGATTTCCGCAAATCGGTAGGAGGCCCCATCAAGATTGCCAAAATAGCGAGCAGAAGTGCTGAACAGGGCCCGGTCAGCTTCCTCTATTTTCTCTCAATGCTCTCGATCTCGCTTGCTATCATCAACATTCTTCCGGTTCCTGCGCTTGACGGAGGCCAGTTTGTGCTCAACGCCGTGGAAGGGATTATTGGACGGGAATTACCTTTCGAGGCAAAGATGCGTATCCAGCAGATCGGCATGGCACTTTTGCTGGCACTCTTTGCATTCATTCTCATAAACGATATTTTCAATCCCTGAGCCTGACAGCCCGACCCGATGCTTGATAAACTGCAATCCATAAAAGAAAAACATCTCGATCTTGAACAGTTGCTGGCTGATCCGAATGCAGCAACTGATCAGGCCCGATTCAGAAAACTCAACAAGGAGTACAGCGACCTCCGGGAGATCGTGCAGGCCTATGATGCCTACGGCCAGACAAAAACAGAGCTTGATCAATCGAAAAAGCTGCTCGACAGCGAAAGCGATCCGGAGATGCGGGAGCTTGTCCAGGCGGAAATCAGCGAACTCCAGAAAAAACTGCCGGAACTTGAGCAGCATCTGAAGGTTTTGCTTCTGCCGAAAGATGAAGCAGATTCACGTAACGTTATCGTCGAAATCAGAGCCGGTACCGGTGGTGAGGAGGCTGCACTGTTTGCAGCTGATATCCTGCGAATGTATCAGCGCTATGCCGAAAAACAGGGCTGGAAGTGTGAGGTGCTGCACTACAATGAAAGCTCCATGCCGGGAGGATTCCGCGAAATCACGCTCGAAGTGAGCGGCCACGATGTCTACGGTACCATGAAATACGAAAGCGGAGTGCACCGGGTGCAGCGCGTCCCCGACACGGAGACGCAGGGGCGTATCCATACCTCGGCGGTAAGCGTTGCTGTACTGCCTGAGGCCGAAGAGGTCGATGTAGAGATCCGAAGGGAGGATCTCCGTTTCGATACCTACAGAAGCGGGGGGAAAGGAGGTCAGAACGTCAACAAGGTGGAGACCGCAGTCCGGATCACGCATATGCCGACCGGTATTGTTTCTGCCTGCCAGGAGGAGCGCTCCCAGCTCCAGAACAAGGAGCGGGCCATGAAAATGCTCCGCACGAAACTCTACGACATCCTGCTTGCCGAGCAGGTACAACAACGGGCCGACCTTCGCCGCTCAATGGTCACAACCGGTGACCGAAGCGCCAAGATCCGCACCTACAACTATCCGCAATCGCGTGTAACCGATCACCGGATAGGATTTACCAGTCATGCGCTTCCGCAGATTCTGCAGGGTGAAATTCAGGACATTATCGATGCCCTCAAAATGCATGACCAGGCCGAACGACTGAAAGCTGAACTCCTCTGAGTAATCAGCAATTGAGCGAATAGAGATTTCATCTCAACTGTTTGTATTTTTCCGGATGCTTCCCGGCAGCAACAGCATCAGCACTCTGAACCAAACAAAACCTGTGGGACTCTGACAATGGAAATGGATGCAACTGGAATCAGCAAAGGCAACTGGATTTTTTACGGGGATTTTGACCGGACAGCTGCCTATCTTTCCGACCAGAAAAAAATACTCGGATTCAACCCATTCTGCCACAGCGTTGAGCATACCGATATTGAAAATGTCTACCGATGGCATTTCCGTGTTACCGACCCCCAGAACAACCCCTTCGATGTCATCTTTTATGTCGAACAGACCGATGAACTGCTCGTAGAACTACCGGACAATATGGAGTGCTCCGACCCGAACAATCTGACCGATGAAGTGATCTCACGCTATACTGTCGGAAGAAAGGTCCGCTGGAAGCACTACCCTATGCCGAAGCAGGCTGATGATCCCGAGAACTACCTCTTCGTGGGCAAAGCCTCCGGTATGCTTGATATGCATCGCCAGGAGGGCAATAAAACCAGAGTTCACTTTGAGTTGAAGATTGATGTCCGCTTTCTGCTCTACCCTGCATTCCGGATCATCCCGAAAAAAATCACCCGCTCCATGATCAACGCAGGTATGTCCATGATTATGCAGACCTCCACAAACCGGATATTCAGCGCCATATCAAAAGACTTTGTAAAAATCGTGCATCTATAAGAAGGAGAACGGCCAATGGACTTTTATGACCTCGTTACCCGGCGCAGCAGTATCCGAAGCTTTGACGGCAATAAAGCCATTCCCGAAGAGGTACTCCGCAGAATTCTCAACGCCGGAAGAGTGGCTCCCTCGGCTAAAAACCTTCAGCCATGGCGCTTTCTTGTGGTAAGATCACTGGAACTGCTCCAAAAAATCTACCCGGCCTATCCCCGCGACTGGATCCAGAGCGCACCAGCACTGCTCATTGTTACCGGCAGGCGCGATCAGGCATGGGTGCGCAGCAAAGATGGTTACAACTCCCTCGAAACCGACCTCACCATAGCCATGGATCACCTGATCCTTGCCGCCGCATGGGAAGGTATCGGGACCTGCTGGATTGCCGCCTTTGACCCCGCAATCCTTCATGAAGCACTTCATTTGGACGAGAGCGATGAGATCTTTGCCTTCACCCCACTCGGCTATCCCGCACCTGATGCTCTACCCATGCAAAAAAACCGCAAAGCGCTGGAAGAGATTGTTGAGTTTCTTTGAAAGATTACCTGAAACTACCAGCACAACTCTCCAATCGACTCTTCATCTTCCATAACGCCTATAGGTACTATAAGTCCCATAAGACCTACAGGCGCTCTCCCTTTCCCTTTCTGAATCGGTACAGACCAAACCCGACAGCGCAGTTCAGCACAATGCTGACAATGGAGCCCGGAGCCGGAGAAACGACAATATCCGCACCGGGAGCTATACGGATAAAGTCATGAAGCAGCAGCGGGTTTCCGACCGCGTTGCTGACCGTATGCAGAAGCAGCAAAGGCCATACTGAGCCGGTCAAGAGCCTGATCTCCCCGTAAACCAGTGACATGGCGATAACCCCGGCAAAGAGCATGAAAAAAAAGAGCATTGGCCCCTGTGAGCTATAGGCCGTAAAGGAGGCCCGGTCCAGAAAGAAGAGGTAGTAGGGAATATGCCATGCCGCCCAGACCCCGCCCACCAGAAAATGCCCGGCCAGATCATGCACTCCCAGCGAAGAGAGCCTCGGGGCGAGATAGCCGCGCCAGGCAAACTCCTCAAAAATATTCTTGACAAATGAAGGGGCGAGAGTAACCAGAAAAAGATGCAGGAAAAGAGCTGCTCCGGCTGAAGAAAGATCCGGCAACGTGGTCAGCCCGGTAACCATACCGATACAAAGAATAAGTGCAGCAGAAAGGGGAAACAGCACAAGAGCCAGAAAATACCATACAGCTCGCTGCTTCAGCTCCGGCCAGAAACCGAAATCCTTCCAGCCGTCACCGCCAAACCTTCGCAGAAGCAGTGCGGTCAAAAGCGGAGCAGCAATCCAGAGGAGCTGGCCCACCCCTTCCGACCCTTCGGGAGTTCCCGATACCAAATCCAGCCCCCGGCCGATCCACCCGATTGATAGTGCGATAAATGCAAAAATCCACAGATTGCGGATTGTGGATCTCTTGCTTTGCCTGCCGGTATTCATGTTTCAGATTTTGAAGGCAAAAAGGTTAAGCGTCCGGACGATTTTCTTTCTCGATGGCTATCCATATCTCGACATCTCCCGAACCGGTGCGGGTATCGAATCGCTGATCATAAACCTCAAAATCGGGCTTATTCGCCGACCGGTAACCACCGTTCGGAAACCATTCGTGCAGGATGCGCTCCCAGGTTGTCCTGATGGTCGAAATTTGACCGCTATGGCCGAAAACCGCATACTCCTCTTCCAGAATGTGCATTCTGCCCAGTTCGGCAGGCACTCCGGCAAACGAGTCAACCTCGACACCGCACAGATATTCAATGCCGCCGGCATCATGACCGCACATCACACCATAACAATTTGAGCCGACTTGACCGGGAATTTTGCCAAGTGAACGAAACACCTCCCACTGTTCAGGAATACTCCGTGAAGATTCCGTGTAAAGGTGATAGCGCCTCAACCCGCAAAGAAGCATCGGGCTACCGCGCTGAAAACGGATGGGTTCAATCTTCGGCATGCGCAAAAATCATTCGATGGTTACTCCCTCATGGGCCAGCTCGATACTCTCGATCGCCACTTCGTTTCCTGAAGCCTTGAAACCGGGACCCTCGATCTTAACCGGCCATGCGTTGCTCATCTTCCAGACCATAACCGGCTCTCCCTGCTCATCAAGCAAGGTGATGGTGACTGCTTTACGCTTGATCGTGTTCGTTTTGCTATCATCAAACCAGCTCAAAAGGCTGCGCTCACCCCTGAATACCCCTTTTTTCAGGATCACATGACCTCGACGGATTCCGGGCATCTTGATCGTGGCAAAGGTTGATGTGACGGGAGGTTTTTCGCCCTGCCTGTATTCGATGGGCTCAGTCTCCATGTCAAGGCCGGTGACCTCCTGAAAGGAAAGAGTTACAGCATCAAACGTCACCAGAAAGTTAAATCCATTGTACGAATGCCTTGAACTGTCATCTGCCATAGTGCTGCTAAATCAATAATTTCAAATAAGGGCACCTCTATTTATTTATTCCAAAACCCGATTACTTCGTTGGGTGGTGCCCGAAATCCTCATGTACTCGGGCTTCTCACGACAATAAATAGAGGTGCCCATAAGCCCGATCATCAATTGATGTTTTTAACCGGACTCTCAGTAAAATCCTTATTGTGTGGGTATCTTCGTCAATATAAGGAATACGGATGCTTTTCACTTTCCAGTATAACTGCCTTGACACAAATGATCAGGCAAAACCGTCAGCATGGACAAACCTTGATGCATCCGTCACCGGCCAAAAAGCCGGTCGTGAAGTGGTCGGGTAAACTGTTCAATAAAAAGGGCGGTATCGATCTGCCGCTGAAGCAGTGCGATCTCCTCTTCACCAAGTGAGAGCATCTCGCCTGTTTTTTTTATCCGGCACACATCATTAAAAAGCAGCAACGCTGACGCCCGGAGCTGAAGCTGAAGAAATTCGCAGTGATAGGTGGTTTTATGGTTTGCGTCGCCATAGTGCTCAAAATTATAGGCGCGGCATTCAGGACAAAGCGGCAGAAGCGGACATGCTGCACATGTTTCGGGCTTCAGTTTCTTGCGTGAAAGATCAAAAAAAGCCTCTGATCCGTCCCTGGAAAAAGGGATTGCCCGTTCACAGGTGTATTGCTTGCCATCGGTGCCGATGGTTGCCATATTTTTGCCGATACCGCACAGATAGGATTCAAGGAAGTGGTAGTTTTCAGGAAGCGGCAGGCTTGCCTCAAGCGGAATAAGAAGTGTTGTTCGTGGAATGACCGGATTGTCGGAATAGTAACGCACCAGATTGTCAAGCTCCCTGCCGAAGGATTGCAGATATGCGTGACGGCTTGCCTCTCCACCCCACACATCCTCAAAAACCAGGTTCGCCTGGCACGAGAATCCCAGGTTATCAAGAAACATGATCCCTTCTGCACAACGCCGGATAGAGGCGGGTCCGATGGTCATTTTCACAGGAACCCGATAACGCTTTATAAACTCAAGATGCGGTTCAATCAGAGCGTAGGAATCTGAACGGTTGGCGTTATGCATCTCCGGTGTACCGTCCAGACTTACAGCAAGCGAGACATCGGGATTTTCAAGCAGCCAGTTCCTGATATCCTCATTCAGGAGGGTCCCGTTGGTTGTAATACCGAAAACAAGCTTTGCGGGATCCCGTGCTGTTTTGAGCCAGTAGGTACGGGCGACCTTGGTGAGTTGTTTGATCTTCTCAAACTCAAGCAGCGGTTCTCCACCGAAAAAACGGATGGACGTATCGGTCGAGGGATCGATGCCGTCAATGATGGCAAAAAGAGTCTCCAATGCCCTTTCGACATCAAGATCACCGCCCTCACGACCCTTCTTCTGATAGCAATAGGCGCACTTGAGGTTGCAGCGCTCTGTCATGATAATGTGAACAAGAAAACGGCGTTCCTCTTGCTGCACTTTAAACCATGTAGAATTACTCAGTGCCGCCATCCGTTACCCCGGGTGATCGATTCTATAGCAGCAGGCAAACCTATCGTCCGCTACCCGCAGTGCACCATCCGCATGAAGCACTCCCCGGACCCTGAATCGGCCATGTGGGCACCTTGGTTGTTGCACCGGATTGGAGGCCAAGCTCTGCTTTTATACCCCTCACCCTATCAAGCACATCCTGATCAGCGGAAAGTGCCGATTCAAGTTCAAGCGATTCGGCATGAATTTCCTTAAGTTCGGCAAATACCTTTTCTGCTTTAGCCTGCAGTTCTTCTGCACGTTTATTCATAGAGCACCTCCTGCGGTGATAAGAAGTTTGATTGCGGTACAGCGCGCCTATGCGCCGAAGCTGCGCATAGTTTAAGTATACCATATCCTGCACTTATGAACAAATATGGCCCATTCAAATCAGAGTGGACTCCGGATAAATACCAATGTGCAGCCAGCCAAAAGAGAGAGAAATGAACAGCATTAACTTCACAGCGCCGAGGCTTCGAACGCCTGGGCAATATCCCAGAGAAGGTCTTCGGCATACTCTGTCCCCACCGAAAAGCGGATCTGTTCGGGCTTGACCCCGGCAAGCCGCTGTTCCGCTTCGGTCAGCTGACCATGGGTAACGGTGGCAGGATGCACAACCAGTGATTTTGAGTCGCCGACATTGGCCAGAAATGAGAAAACCTTCATGGCCTCAATAAATTTCTTCGCACGCTCAAAGCCTCCCCTGACGCCAAACGCAAGGATAGCGCCCGGACCTTTCGGCAGATATTTTTTGGCGAGAACATGGTACGGGCTGCTTTTGAGTCCCGGATAGGAGACCCAGGCAACATCCGGGTGGCTCTCCAGATACTCCGCAATCCGCTGGGCACTCTCCACCTGACGGGATATTCTGAAAGAGAGGGTTTCAAGGCCCTGTAGAAAAAGAAATGCATTGAAAGGGCTCATGCAGGCGCCAAGATCACGCAGATACTGGAGCCTGACCTTGATGATGTAGGCAATGTTACCCGCACCGGGGTAATTCCCCCACCGATCCCAGTGGATAAAGCCGTTGTAGGCCGGGTCCGGAGTGGTGAAGTCCGGAAACTTGCCGCTTTTGGACCAGTCAAAATTGCCGCCGTCCACAATCAGACCGCCGATACTGGTACCATGCCCTCCGATATACTTGGTAGCAGAGTGCACAATGATATTGGCCCCGTAGTCAAAAGGCCGAAAAAGATAGGGCGTACCGAAGGTGTTGTCAACAATGAGGGGAATACCGTTCTCTTCGGAAATGCGCGCCACCTTTTCAAAATCAATAATGTTGATATCGGGATTGCCGATGGTCTCGATAAAGACCGCCCTGGTTTTTTCATTGATCGCCTTCCTGAAATTTTCCGGGTCAACTGCGTCAACGAGATGCGTGCGTACCCCATGTTTCGGCAGGGTATTCTGAAAGAGATTGAAGCTGCCTCCGTAAAGGGTTTTTGCGGCAACCAGTTCATCACCGGCATGGGTAATGTTCAGGACGGAGTATGCTGTGGCTGCCGAGCCCGATGCCACAGAGAGCGCTCCGCTGCCGCCTTCAAGAATGGCAATCCGGTTTTCAAGGACTTCATTGGTCGGATTGGTGATGCGGGTGTAATCAAACCCGAACTCTTCAACCGAACTGATAGCCTTTGCCTGCTCAAAGTTCTTGAAAACAAAGGAGGTCGTCTGATAGATCGGGACTGCGCAGGCACCGGTTGCCGGATCAGGAACCTGCCCTGCATGAACCTGCAGGGTATCGAAATGCAATGTTCTCTCGCTCATAAAACCTCCCTGCTTTTCTGAAAATGTGATGAGCCAGCAAAAGCAACTTCCGGATCAACGGCATAAGCGGAGAGTGCTTCATCCAGGTCAACGCGCAGTGCACTGTTCACAATGTTATTGACAATCATCAACGCACCGAACACCGTAAGCTCTACAATCTGGGTTTCCGTTAGAGTGGACCGCAGTCTGGAAAACAGTTCATCCGACACCCGGTTGGGATCGGCAGCAAGCTGACGCCCGAACTCAATAATGGTCCTGTCGCGGTCATCAAGGAGCAGGTGATCAGGATCCTCCCCCTTGGAAACAATCTCCTTGTTCATGTAGGTTGCACAGAGAGTACAGGCATTCTCCCTTGAAATGGCATTGCAGAAGAGGATGCTCAGCCGCAAACCGATAACAGGCTTGACCTTCTCAAACAGGGTGTACCACTCAAGCACTGCACGCGAAGCCTCAGGGGAGTGCAGGAGCGTTGCTTTCATGTTTGAGATCGAACCATGTTTTTCAAGTACACGGTTATACTCCTCCTGAACTTCAGGAGAAGCTGTTTCATGGTTGACTTTGGTAATTCGTGACATAACAGTTCTTTGAAATTATTTATGATCATTCGGCACCGAAACCGGTGGCCTGTTGTTACAGTCCGACCGTTTCAGCAACAGCCGTCCACACTACATCGGCAATGCGATCAATCTCTTCTTCACTGATGACCAGGGGCGGAGCAAGACAGATAATGTCATCGGTTACGCGGGTACAGAGCCCGAGAGAGAGGAGCTTGTCACGAACTTTTTTGCCGATGCCGGCGCTCTCCGGAAAACGGGCTCTGGTTGCTTTATCGGCAACAATTTCAATTCCGGCAAGAAGGCCGAGGCCTCGTACCTCCCCGACATGTTCTGTACTCTCCAGCGGTTGCAGCCGTTCAAGCAGCCGCTCTCCGAGCCGCAATGAGCGCTCAACAAGACCCTCCTCCTTGATAATCCGCAGGTTGGCAAGTGCAACAGCACAGGCAACAGGGTGTGCCGAACAGGTATAACCGTGCATCCAGCGCTTTGCCGGATCTACCCGGTCCATAACATCCTTGATGGCACCGGAAACGCCGACACCGCCAAGAGGGAAGTAGCCACTTGTAATACCTTTGGCAAACTGGACAATATCCGGCACAACACCCCAGTGCTCAAGCGCGAACCAGCGGCCGGTGCGGCCAAAACCGGTAATAACCTCATCACTGATAAAGAGAACATCGTACCGGTCGCAGATCTCCCGGATACGGGGGAAATAGTCTGCCGGAGGGATAAGAACACCGCCGCCCCCACCCTGAACCGGTTCGGCAATAAAAGCCGCAACACTCTCCGGCCCTTCACGAAGAATCGCCTCTTCAAGCAGATCGGCTGCGGCAACGCCCGCAGAAACATCGGTTCTTGAGGTTGTAAACCGGTAAGGGTAAGGAGAATCGATTTGCAGAAACCCGTTGGCCCTCGGCCCGAAAACTGCTGAAAACTCCTCGACACCTGTCGCAGCAGCCGCACCGATGGTTGAACCGTGGTAACCGAGCTTGCGCGAGATGATCTTGAACTTTTCCGGACGGCCTTGTGCTCCCCAGTAAAAACGGACTGTTCTGACAGAGGTATCCGTAGCATCGGAACCTCCAAGGGTAAAATAAAATGCCTCAATGCAGGGATAGACCACCTCTTTGAGTCTTTCCGCCAGCGCTACTGCCGGTCTGTGGGATGAACCGGCATAGGCGGTTGAAAATGCCAGCCTGCTCATCTGCTCTGAGGCCGCATCCACCAGCTCCCTGCGACCGTGACCGACATAGACATTCCACATGCCGCTGAGACCGTCAATATACTCCTCACCCTCAAGGTTCCGGAGCATCACCCCCTCGCCGGATTCCCAGATCTGCGGATCCAGATGCTCACTTGGATGATGCTGCGGATGGATCAGGCTGCTGCGGTCCTGAAGAACAATCGTCGATTTTTGGCTCTCCTGTTGACCTTGAGCTGCTGTTACAAATTGCTTACTCATGCGTGCCTTTTTACATAATGGTTACCGATTGCTCAGCCCTGCGTCTGCGTACTGAAACGATCACTGTTGAATTTTGTCTCACGATGAATTTCATCAATGACATGCGGATGGAACCTGTGGATCACAAGAACCCACGCTACACCGCCAAGGAGCAGGGCAAAAAAGAGATAGGGCAGCCAGTTGTATGGTGCCGGAGGCACCGGGTAGATATTGCCGAGAATGGCAAGCCCGAGAATAGCGATAGAGATAACGGAGGTAATGATGTTGGTAACCTTGAGCTCACCAAGGCGCCTCAGATAGACCGGAGCTGCAACAGAGACAATAATATAGGTTGTAATGAAACCGAGTGTCGCAACCGTTCCGACCCAGCCGTATATATCAAAGTCGCCCGCACCCCTTACCGAGAGAATTGCTGCCGGAATAAAGGCGATAATGGCTGCTATCGTTACGGCTTTATGGGGGGTCTCGTTGGTGTCATGCGCATCACCGGCAGAAGCATGAAAGATACCGTGACGGCTCATCAGAAAGAGAATGCGCGCTGCAGCATTGATGCTTGCAAGGACGCACGCAAAAAAGCTGATGATGGCGCCGATATTGATAAGAAGAGCTATAGAGGAGAGACCTGCTCGGTCGGCAAGAACATTGAGGGGTGCGGAGCTCTTGTCGAGCGTTTCGCTGTGTCCCTGAAAGCCGATGACCTGGGCATAGGAGGAGAGAACAAAAATCGCACCAACAATCAGGGCACTTCTCAGAATCGCTCTGGGGATACTTTGCAACGGGTTTTTGGCCTCGGAACCGAGCGTCGCTGCACTTTCAAAACCGGTAAAACTGAACAGGGCCAGAACAAGACCACCGCGCAGCGCATCAAAACTGGTTGTTTTAAGGGCAAGCTGATCAAGGTCAAGCTTGAACCCGTAATGGTAAAGAGTCACTCCAACCAGAAGCAGAACAAAAGAGACGCTTGCAAACTCAAGGATAAGCGTCAGACGTGTCGAGAGCTTGATATCCCTGTAGGCAACATACCACGCAGCCAGCACGCTGAAGGCTATGAAAATCACTGCGGGAATTTTGATTCCGGCAACACTCTCAAACAGGACATTCGCATAATTGGAAAATCCTGTAGTTACGGCTGATGCGCAACCGATATAGGCGATAAGCAGCGCCCAGCCGGTTACAGCTCCCCAGAAGGAGCCGAGACCCTCAATCGTGTATGTGTAGAATGAGCCCGGCGAGGCTGAACGACGGGCAAACTGGTTGATGCTTGATGCGACAAGCAGAATGCTGACTGTGGCGATCAGATATGCCAGCCACGTCCCCCCTCCCGATACAGCGAAAACCAGCGGAATGACGACGGTTGGCGTTGCCGTCGGTGCTATGTTTGCAATGGATTGGCCAAGGGTCTCCAGCGGAGAAAGTGAGGAGCTCTTCAACCCGTAGGACTCCTTTCCCCGGTGCGAAGCTGCTCCCTGTTTTATATCGTTGTTGCTCATGAGTATCTCCTGTGTTAAGCTGATTGATTAAAGGGTGTAGCTGAGCTTGAGGCTGTAAACCGCCTGATGGTTATCCTTGAAAACACTCTTTGCTGCATTTCGGATATCGCGGTTAAGCAGGCTTACGTATTGTACCGCCGGTGTAAGCGTAAGATTATCTGCGGCTTTTATCGCTGCAGAAGCCGTCAGGGTCAGGTCATTGAATGCCGCACTGTTGACTCCGAAGTACCCCTTGTTGTAGCCTGCTGTGCCGTAACCGACTGCTCCTGATATGGCTGCGGTTACTCCCTCTTTTTCAAATGCGTGGCTGTATCCGCTGCTTGCGACGAAATAGGTGCCCTTGATTTCATCGAAGTCGTGGTAGAGCGCAACTGCCGGTGTGCCGGGCAGATCAGGCAGTCCGGCATTTAAAAACAGCTCTCTGGTTCCCGGAAGAGCTTTTACATTTCCGCCTGCATCAAGAACGGTCTGGTTGGAAAACTGGTACTCAATCCATCCAAACGTTGTTGCAAGAGAACGGATTTTCGTTGTGTAGGAGAGCGTAAGATCGGTTTCGGTGAGTTCAGGAGCTTTTGCTGTTAATGCATGGGTAAAGTTCACATTGTTGACCACATTGACGGAAAATCCCCCCTTTGTCACCGTCAGGGATGGCTGGGTGACAAACTCATTATTGATCACCTGGCCACGCCAGACGTAGGCCGACAATACCGGAACGTCAATCGTAACGCTAACCGGCGACTTTGCTTCAGCAGGAGCATCTGCGGCAAACGCCACCCCCGGCCCGTCAAAAGCGCAGAGTAGCGCGCAAAGTGCTGCTGCCTGAAACCGTTTTGAGCGGCTGATGCTCTTTATGACTCCCGGAATAGTGAATGCGGAAGCGATAGCGCTCTGTAATTGATTCGTTTTCATATGGCGTCTCCTGATTGCGTGAAAAGGTTGAAATTCTATGAAGAGGGCCTCTTGCGTCCGGCACCTCTGATTCACAGGGGCAAAGAAGCCTTCCGGGAAATGCTCCCGAAATCATGCTCCTCCCGATTGACTATTGACAATATCTGACAGGATGGGCGAACCGGAAATCCCCAAAACACGGTATTCTCTATGCCGCAAATGGATTGATTTACGCGCATACTGCTTCGTTTTTTAACAAAAGAGAGCCGAATTCTGTCGATTTGAAGAGCTGAGAAAAGCATGCATTGCTCACATTGCACAAAAGAGTCAGAACCCTCCCTTTTCCATCACTTCAGCACGAAAAATTTCTGATCTTCGATGATAATCCGTAAGTTTGCTGCATGAAAAAAGAACTCTTACTGGGCGCAGAAGCTATTGCTCTCGGTGCTCTTGACGGCGGAATATCCGGCGTCTACGCCTACCCCGGAACCCCTTCGACCGAAATCACCGAATACATCCAGAAGAACAGCCATCAAAGGAAAGAGCCGGTGCGCTCTGCCTGGTCTGCGAACGAAAAAACCGCCTATGAAGCGGCTCTCGGTATGTCCTATGCAGGCAAACGGAGTCTGGTCTGCATGAAGCATGTCGGCCTTAATGTTGCCGCCGATGCCTTTATCAACTCTGCCATTACCGGGGTAAATGGCGGACTCGTTGTTGCCGTAGCTGACGACCCGTCGATGCACTCCTCGCAAAACGAGCAGGACAGCCGGGTTTATGGAAAATTCGCCATGCTGCCGGTGCTTGAACCGGCCTCTCAGCAGGAGCTCTACGATGCTACACGAGAGGCTTTTGATCTTTCGGAGTCCTTCAGACTTCCGGTACTGCTCCGGCTTACGACAAGGCTTGCGCATTCACGCGCAGGAGTCGAAGAGCGGGAGGTGCGCCCGCAGAACAGACTCAACGCCATCCATGCTCCTGAACGCTTTGTCCTGATGCCGCATAATGCCCGCCGTCAGTATAACCACCTGCTCGGCATGCAGAACAAACTTGAAGCCTATTCAGAGCAGTCATGGCTGAACCGCCTGATTCCCGGAACGGGCTCAACAGGCGTACTTGCCTTCGGTATTGCATTCAACTATGTCATGGAGGTTCGGCAGGCTTACGGTATGGAGTTCCCTGTTCTCAAAACCGGCTGCTATCCGATGCCGAGAAAAGCGATCGAGGATCTCTTCAGCCGCTGCGAAACAGTGCTTGTTGCCGAGGAGGGTTACCCGGTCTGTGAAGAGCTGCTAAGAGGCTATTTCGGCGGCAGGAATATCAGGGGACGCCTCGACGGAACACTGTCGAGGGCGGGAGAGCTCAACACCGACAGCGTAGCCAAAGCTCTCGGAATTGCTCCGAAAAAGCTCGTACCGGTGCCTGAGATTGTGGCAAACCGTCCCCCGGCACTCTGCAAGGGGTGCGGGCACCGTGATCTTTATGAAGCACTCAACACAGTGATGAGCACCTGTAGTGAGCGCCATGTATTTTCAGATATCGGCTGCTATACACTCGGAGCGCTCCCGCCTTTCAATTCGATCAGCACCTGTGTCGATATGGGCGCATCGATCACTATGGCCAAGGGTGCGGCAGACGCAGGGCTCCGACCGGCTGTAGCGGTAATCGGTGACTCCACCTTCACGCACTCCGGCATGACCGGACTGCTCGACGCGGTCAACGACCAGGCACCGATCACGGTTATCATCGCTGATAACGACACTACGGCCATGACCGGCGGCCAGAACTCTTCAGCAACAGGCTCGAAACTGCATGCAATCTGCCGGGGAATCGGCGTTGATGAACAGCATATCAGAACCATTATTCCACTGAAATCCCGACTTGAAGAGAACATCGCCATCCTCAGGGAGGAGATTGCATGGGATGGCGTGTCGGTCGTGCTGGCATACAGGGAGTGTATTGAAGCCGCTGCCCGAAAAAAACGTAACCGGAAAGGAACGCCTTAACAAAACCATGCAGATCAACATCATTCTTGCCGGAGTCGGAGGTCAGGGAATACTGAGCATCGCTGCCGTAATCGATCACGCGGCCCTGCAGGGCGGTCTCACTGTCCGGCAGGCTGAGGTGCACGGTATGAGCCAGCGAGGAGGTGCGGTGCAGTCACATCTCCGCATTTCCGATACGGAGATCTACTCCGATCTTATTGCCGGGGGCACCGCCGACCTGATCCTTTCGGTAGAGCCGCTTGAGGCGCTCCGCTACCTCCCCTGGCTTGCCCCGCACGGGCGGGTGGTAACCGCGACAGAACCCTTTGTCAATATGGCAGCCTATCCGGCTATGGATGAGATTCTCGCCGAGCTTGACCGTACTAACCGACCGGTGCTGATCAACGCCGCAGAACTTGCCCGCCAGACAGGCAACACAAGAGTATCCAACATGGTCATGCTCGGAGCGGCATCACCGTTTATCGGCATTGCTTCAGAAGAGATAGAGAGCTCCATAGAGCGGCTCTTTCAGGCAAAAGGAGCTGATATTGTAGCCATGAATATCAGGGCATTCAGAAAAGGAGAGGAAGTATCACAAACTCAAGCATGAGCGACATGATCTGGAACAAGCAGTATGAGTGCATGGAGCGCGAAGCGCTTCTGAAACTTCAGGGAGAACGGGTGAAATCAATGGTTAAACGGGTCTACGACACCGTCCCTTTCTACCGGAAAAAACTTCAGGAAGCGGGAATCGAACCCGGTGACATCAACACCATTGATGATCTAAAAAAACTCCCCTTTACCACCAAGCAGGACCTGCGTGACAACTACCCCTTCGGTCTTTTTACCCTGCCCCAGACCGACATCGTCCGGCTGCACGCATCAAGCGGTACTACCGGCAAATCAACCGTTGTCGGATACTCCCATAACGACATTCAGATGTGGAGTGAAGTGGTTGCCCGCTCACTCACCATGGCAGGCGTAACCAACTCCGACATCATTCAGATTGCCTATGGTTACGGGCTTTTTACCGGTGGACTCGGCCTGCATTACGGCGCAGAGAAGGTTGGAGCCTCGGTCATTCCGATCTCCGGCGGCAACACCAAAAAACAGCTTCAGCTCATGGAAGACTTCGGCTCTACGGTCCTCGCCTGTACGCCATCCTACGCCGCATACCTCGGCGAAGCCCTTGCTGAAGAGAAAATTGACCGCCGCAACATCAAGCTCAAAGCCGGAGTTTTCGGCGCCGAGCCATGGACCGAAGGGATGCGCTCACAAATCGAGCAGCTTCTCGGCATCAAGGCCTATGATATTTACGGACTGAGTGAAATTATCGGCCCCGGCGTCTCGATGGAGTGCCACTGCCAGAAGGGCATGCATGTATTTGAAGATCACTTCATTCCGGAAATCATCAATCCTGATACCTGTGAAGTGCTCCCCTACGGAGAGCTTGGTGAACTGGTCTTCACCCCGGCAACCAAGGAGGCGATGCCGCTGATCCGCTACCGCACCCGCGACCTTACCCGGCTGCATGCCGAAAAATGCGACTGCGGCCGCACACTGGTTCGAATGGAAAAGTGCGTCGGACGCTCCGACGACATGCTTATCATCCGCGGGGTCAATGTCTTCCCGTCACAGGTAGAAGCGGTGCTGCTTGAGATGAGCGAAACCAAACCCCACTACCTGCTTGTTGTAGACCGTGAAAACAACCTCGACACGGTTGAGATTCAGGTAGAGATCAATGAGCAGTTCTTCTCCGATGAAGTGAAGGAGCTTGAAGCTCTCCGCCAGCGGATCAGGGCAAATATAGCAAGCACACTCGGCATCAGTGCAACGATCCGCCTGGTTGAACACGGCACAATCGAGCGAAGCATGGGCAAAGCGCAGCGGGTGGTTGACAAACGCAAACTTCAATAACGAACAGGAGTGGCCATGATCATCAAACAACTGTCAGTCTTTCTTGAAAACAGGACCGGACGGCTGACCGAACTGACCGGCATCCTCGCAGAAAATGACATCAACATTTCGGCATTCAGTATTGCCGATACCGCCGACTACGGCATTCTTCGCATGATTGTCGGGCGTCCCGAACCGGCGGCCGAGATTCTCCGAAAACAGGGATTTGCCGTCAAAATCACCGATGTCATCGGCATGATCATCCCGCACAGTCCCGGCAGTCTGCACAAGGCGCTTGAGCTGCTGTCGAGCAACAACGTTGCCATTGACTATATGTACGCCTTCGCTTCCGGAGAGTGCAAGGCAACCGTTGTGATCAGGGCTGAATCACTCCAAAAAATTATCGATGTCCTGGTGGAGCATAAGATGGAGTTGTTGCAGGAAGGGGATGTTTATCAGGTGTAACCAGGCAACTAATAAAAAACTGTTGCGCGATTCGATTGCGTCGTCAGGCGGTGCTCGGAATTCTCATGTACTTGCGTGTACACTCCGGTTCCTGCGCTCCGACTGCCTTGTACTCAAACCGCTCTCGACGTTTTTTATTAGTTTCCCAAACGATAAGATTTATAATGCCAAGATTCTCCAAAGCTGTTTCATCACTCCGCTCTTCCGAGATCAGGGATCTTATGACGCTCGCCTCTCGACCGGACATCATCTCATTTGCCGGCGGTATGCCCGGCAACGACCTCTTTCCTGTCAGAGAGATCGAAGAGCTCTTCTCAAAGCTCAGCGAAAAAACGAAACAGTCCGCGTTTCAATACGGCCCTACACCGGGGCTGCCAACGCTCCTTGAATCACTGGGAGGGTTTCTTGAAAAGAAGGGGCTGCCGGTAAAGGAGAACCGGCTGCTCATCACTACCGGCTCGCAGCAGGCCCTCAACCTGCTTGCCAAGGCATTTATAGATCCGGGGGACCCCGTGCTGGTTGAAAACCCCTGTTTTATCGGTGCGCTGTCGGCATTCCGAGCCCATGAAGCCGAGCTCAAAGGGTTGCCGGTTGATCGCGAGGGCATTTCGATAGCGGCGCTGCAAGAGGAAATCGCACACAGCGTAAAACCAAAATTTCTCTACATCACGCCATATTTCCACAATCCTGCAGGCCTGCTCTACACTCAGAATCGCAAGGAGGCGCTTGTTGCTGCACTCCAGGGAGAGGAGATTCCGCTCATTGAGGATGATGCATTCGGGGATCTCTATTTTTTTGAAGAGGACCGTCTGCGCCTCCAGCCGATGAAGTCGATCAATCCCGGCGGAATTGATATCTGCTACACCGGATCGTTCTCCAAAATTCTCGGGCCGGGACTTCGACTCGGCTGGATGCTTGCACCTGAAGAGATTTACAATAAATGTGAACTGATCAAGCAGTCTGCCGACGCCTGTTCACCGAGCTTCACCCAGGTGATCGCCGACACCTTCATCCGCTCCGGCCAGATTGACAGCTATATCGCCAGCGTCCGCCAGGAGTATAAGAGGAGGGCCTCCGCCATGGTTGCCGCTCTCCGGGAGCACCTGCCCGACTATGTAGAGTGGAACGAACCCAGGGGCGGATTCTATATCTGGCTTACCCTTCCGCAAGGGTGTGATGCCTCCCGGATTTTGCAAATTGCCATTGAAGGCGGTGCGGTGTTCGTCATAGGCCGCACCTTTGACCCGGAGCCTTCGGTTGTGCGCAACAATACGCTGAGGCTCTCCTACTGTAACAACACCCCGGATCAGATTGCCGAAGGGATCCCGATTGTCGCCCGCGCCATACGGCAAATCTGCGGATAAAAGTGGAAGAAAGTGAACAGAAGTGGACACGAAAATGGTGGACAAAAGAGTGGACTCAAGTCGACAAAAGGGGGAAAAGAGAGTTGAGCGATGTGCCGTATTTTCTCTCTGTCTTTGATGTCCTTGATGTCTTTTCAGTCCTTTGTTAAAGGCCTTAAGCGATTCCATTGAATCACGTAAAAGGGTATATAGCGTTTCCCTACTGATACCGTTTCCTGAGACCGAGCTTGTCGATTCGGGAGTAGAGCGTTTTAGGGTGCATTGCAAGCAGTTCGGCGGCGCCGCCGATGCCGCTCACCCTGCCCTTTGAACGATCAAGGGCGTCAAGTATCAGTTCCCGCTCCAGTACGGCAATATCGAGTTCAAAATCCTGCATGGTTTTAACCGCTCCCCCGGAAGGTCGCCCCGCGACAGGCTGCGCCGGAGATAAAATCGAGGAGAAATCCAGTGATGCTCCGTCAGAAACGATAACCGCCTGCTCAATGAGATGAGCCAGTTCACGGATATTGCCCTTCCACTCCCGCTCAACAAGACGCTTCATATCACTCTCTTTAAACAGACGAAGCGGTTTGCCGAACTCCCTTGCATATTTGGCGGCGAAATGGGCAGCAAGCATCGCAATATCATCCCTTCGTTCACTGAGTGGAGGAATAACAAGCGGAAAAACATTGAGGCGGAAAAAGAGATCCTCGCGAAAGCGCCCCTCGGCGACCTCTTTTGCGAGATCACGATTGGTAGCGGCAAGAACACGCACATCAACCTTGATGATCTGCCTTCCGCCAAGACGCTCAAACTCACGCTCCTGAAGCACACGAAGCAGTTTGGCCTGCAGCTCAAGCGGCAGCTCCCCGATTTCATCAAGAAAAATCGTCCCCCCCTCTGCCAGTTCGAATTTACCGATCCGCCGCTCTGTAGCACCGGTAAAACTCCCTTTTTCATGGCCGAACAGCTCTGATTCAATCAGCGGCGCCGGCAGTGCTGCACAGTTGATCTTGATCAGCGTGCGCTGCTTTCGGGAGGAGAGATTATGCAATGCCCTGGCAAACAGCTCCTTGCCGGTACCTGTTTCTCCCTGAATAAGTACGGTGGCATCAGTCGGCGCGACCTGGCTTACCCGCCGGAGTACTGCACCAAGAGAGGCGCTCCTGCCGATAATCTCTTCAAAATTATGCCCCGCCTTGATCTCGTCAAGAAGGCAGGTCCGCTCCCCCTCAAGCTTCCTGCGGAGCTCATCAATTTCCTCGAACGCAAGATAGTTCTGCAGGGCAAGGGAGAGCTGGGGAACAATCAACCGGACCATTGCCTGATCCTGCTCATCAAAAGCACGTGAGGTATCGGAGATAATCAATCCTGCCCGGCTTCCCGGCATATCCCAGAGCGGAACGGTAAGCAGGGAGCAGATGCCGAATTTTTCACGGACAAGCGCAAGAATACGGTATGAAGAACAGAGTTGAAGAAAACTTTCCCCGCTATAGCATCCGGGAGTAGTGATAAGCGAAAAACTCTCCCGTGCTATCGCTTCGGAATCGACAACCCCAAGCAGCTCATTCGAAGTGACCTGCAAAAAGCCGCTATTGTTCTCGTGCATAAAATTGTCATAAACACGAAAAAAGCCATCCTCACCCATAACCCTTATGCCAAGAAAGGTGCAGGACATGAGCTTGTCGATCTGCTCGCAGACTGAAAGCAGCATCCGGTTGCGATCCTTGATGGTAAGCAGGGCATTGTTGACGGCAAGCTGCATGGCGGTCTGCGCTTCGCGCTGCCGGAGCTCTTCGTAGGCCAGCGCATTGCTGACGGCAACCGCTATCGGGGAAGAAAGGGTTACAAGAAGCCCCTTCTCGCTCTCCAGCCACTTTTTTTTGTCATCCTTGGAAACAAAACAGAGAAAGCCGATAACCTTTCCGCCGGTTCGCAGCGGAGCAAGTACAACCTGGCGCATACCGAGTTCATAGAGCACCTGGGGAACAGGAAAATCCGCAGGAAAACTGCCGATCGACTCTCCGATATTCAGCACGGATACCGTCACATCTCCCAGATGGGGTTCAATCCAGGAGCCGGCTATCGGCCGCTTTTTACGCTCGACACCATCAGGAAGCTGAAAGCGAAGCATTTCAAAAAAAACACTGCTGTAGCGCCGATCCTTGTCAAAGGTGATAATAACGACGGAATCAAACTCAAATACCAGACGGAGTTTGTCTGTAACTGTCCGGAACAGCTCCTGGGGATCGCGAATGGAACCGACGGCATCGCTTATATACTGCATAAGCATATGTGCCTCATGGGATGAAGAGATACTCATAGGATCTCAAGAAAGATGATATTCCTGAATAATAGGAATACAAAATAGAGAATATTCTTATTATTTCAGAACAAACAAAAAGAGAAAAGAAACTAAATCCTTTATCAATAACATGTTAACTCTCTTTTACCTCCCTTTTCCTTCTGGCATACGAATTGCCTTAATAAGTAATAACAGGAAAGAACACCTTGGGTAAAAGAATAAAGGGCTCCACTATACATTGTTGTGCACGGTTTGAGTCCCGAATGTGTCGGGAGAATACATTTATAGCGCGGCCCGAAATCACCGGGAAATAATGAAGAGAATACTGACAAGAGTTGCCGTTTGGACAGGCGCAGCAATGATACTTGCAATGCCATGCCGGAGTGCTCTCGGAGGAGAATCCCCCGAAGGGGTACTGACACTTGAAAAAACAATCGGACTTGTTCGTGAAAACCACCCGGCCCTGAAAGCCGCCGCCGAAGAGATCACTGCCGCCGATGCCCGGGTTACCAAAAGCAGAAGCACCTGGTTCCCTCAGATAACGGCAAGTGCAGGGTACACCTATATTGATCCGGTCTCGGAAATGAGTTTTGGCGGCAGCGCTCCGATCAAATTCATGCCCAACAACAACTACGACGCCAAAGTCACCGCAAGGGCCACAATATTTGATTTCGGAAAACGGGGAAACGGTGTCGAGCTTGCACTCTCAGGGAAAAGATCGGCCGAACACGCACTCGAAATTTCCCGCAGGGAGCTCTCCTGGCAGAGTATCCAGCTCTTTTACGGAAATCTGTTGCTTCACGAAAGTATAAGGGTAGAACAGAAGGAGATTGCTGCGCTGAACAAGGCTCTCGACTTCTCGACAAAACGATACCAGGCAGGATCAGCAACCCGGTTTGATCTCCTCTCCACCGAAGTGCGTATCGCTGCCGCCCGGAGCAGAGCGCTTGATCTGGCACATGCCCTGCGCCGGAACGAACTGGCCCTTCGGCGCCTGACGGGCATCGCTGATAACGGACCGTTAACCCTCAATGGCTCATTTTCCGTCACGCCATCCGCAGCAAAAGAAACCGGATTGGTGGCTCAGGCGTTACAGCAGCGGCTGGAGGTGAAACTGTCAATTGAAAACGAAAAAAGTGCCGGCCAAAAGCGATCCATCGCCATAAAAGAGGGGATGCCGGTCATTACCGGAAGTGCCTCCTACGGCAGGAGCAATGGCTACCAGCCCGATATTGAGGCGATGCGTAATAACATTGCCGCCGGGCTTCATCTTGAAATCCCCATCTTTTCAGGCTTCCGTAACAGTGCTGAACGACAGGAGGCCACGGCGCTCATGCATGCCGCCACGTTGCGCAGGCTTGATACCGAGCAGCAGGTAAAAAACGAAGTCGAAGAGATGCTTGACGGAGTTCAGACCTCATCGAAAAAGCTCCTGACTACCGATGCCCAGGTAAATCAGGCGAAACTCGCTGCCGAACATGCCCGGGCACGATTCGAAAACGGTATGGCAACCACGCTTGACCTTCTCGACACGGAAGCTTCACTTTCCCAGGCGGAACTTGCCAGACTGAACGCCACCTATGAGTATATCATGAACAGCTACACACTGAAACGGGCAACCGGGGAGGTTTTCTGGTAAGATGGCATCCACACTCAAAAAAATCATCTGTGCCGTGGATTTTTCCGCTGTTTCCGACGCTGTAGTTCGCTATGCTGCAGAGATGCACAGCGCAGGCAGGGAGCTCATTGTACTGCATGTCGCAGCTGAAGAGGATAAAAAGAAGGGTCTGCACGGCATGCACCTGCATGAATTTTCGCGCTACAGCGATATCCTTGAGCAGCACAGTTCGGACTGCCGCTTTGCCCTGCAGCACGGGGAGCCGGCATCCTGCATTCTCGACTATTCAGCCGAGCAGCAGGCGGATATGATTCTGCTCGGCTCGCACGGAACTACATCCATTACCCGCCTTCTTGTGGGAAGCACTGCGGAAACGGTCATGCGTCATGCGCACTGCCCGGTTATGGTACTCAAAACACCCGACAATAACCCAAAAAACCATGGAACAACCTGAACCGAAAACAATGCCAGAGAACACTCCTGCCGAAAAAAACAGCACGTTAAAGGCATCAAACCCGATGCGGATCATTATTGTCGTAGTTCTGCTTGCTGCGGGAGTGATCTGGGGCGGCGCCCGACTCTACCACTCGTTCCTCTATGTTGAAACGGATAACGCCCAGATTGAGGGCGATCTCTATCCGGTCATATCGCGCATTCCGGGAAAGGTTCAGGATGTTCTCGTAGATGATAACCGGATAGTAAAACAAGGGGAAACAGTGATCCGGCTTGAAGCTGCGGATTATGAAGTGCGCCGAGACATTGCATCGGCTGCGCTGCAGAGTGCCCGCGCCTCCGTTTTGGCAGCAGAAGCAAATGCAAATGCCGCTGCAGCAACCGAGCGCAAGCTCAATGCCGATCTCGGGCGCAACAACAACCTTCGGCGGCAGGACGTTGTATCACAGGCGGAATTCGATGCGGTCCGTGCCGGTGCTGACGCAGCGAAAGCCCAGTATGCTTCAGCGACAAGCCAGCGTGGTGCCGCCGCAGCACAGGTTAAAATGCGTGAGGCGGAACTGCGCAATGCCGAACTCCAGTTGTCCTACACCACCATAACCGCTCCGGCTTCAGGGCATATATCAAGAAAAAGTGTTCAACCGGGGCAGTACGTAGCCCCAGGACAGCAGCTCATAGCAATTGTGGGAAGCAATAAATTATGGGTTGTGGCAAATTTCAAGGAGACTCAGCTTCAAAAAATCACTCCCGGACTTCCGGTCATCATCCATGTTGATGCTTATCCAGACAGTAAGTTCAAAGGCAAAATTGAGTCCATCTCATCGGGTACCGGAGCAAAGTTCTCTCTGCTGCCGCCCGACAATGCAAGCGGAAACTTCATCAAGGTAGCCCAGCGGGTTCCTGTGAAAATTGTTTTTACCGAAACCCCGGACAAAGCGCAGAAGCTGGCAGCTGGGATGAACGTGGTGGTTGAGGTGAAGGTAAAATGACCTCCATTGCCCCAATACTGCAGAATCCGGCTCATGCCTATGAAACCGGGTTAAAGAAAGTCATTATAACGCTGACGGTTATCGTTGCAGCGATGCTTGAACTGATCGACACAACCATTGTCAACGTAGCGCTTACGCAGATTAGCGGCAACCTTGGTGCAAGCATCGAGGATGTTGCCTGGGTGGTCACCAGCTATGCTATCGCCAATGTTATCGTCATTCCTCTTTCAGGCTTTTTGGGAAACCTTCTCGGACGGCGAAACTACTATATCGGTTCCATACTGCTTTTTACGGCAGCTTCGCTGCTTTGCGGCATGGCGCCAAACATCTGGGCTCTGGTCTTTTTCCGCTTTCTGCAGGGACTCGGAGGAGGGGCGCTCCTTCCGACTTCCCAGGCAATACTCTACGAAACCTACCGCCCGGAAGAGAGGGGCAAAGCAACCGGTATTTTTTCGATGGGACTGGTTCTCGGCCCAACTTTCGGCCCTCTGCTTGGCGGTTTTCTGGTTGACTATATGACGTGGGAGTGGTGCTTTTTTGTCAACATTCCGGTCGGACTGCTGGCAGCATGGTCATCCTACATCTTCCTGAAGGAACCGAAGGTCAAGCATACCGTCTCAAATATCGACTGGACCGGAATCGGATTTCTCGCTGTCGGTATCGGCTCGTTGCAGTTTATTCTTGAACGGGGAGAATCAAAAGACTGGTTTGAAACCCCCTATATCACCTTGTTTACCATTATCGCCGTGGTTGCGCTGCTTGCTTTTATCTGGTGGGAACTGCACACCGAAGAGCCCGCCGTTGACCTGCGAGTGCTTGCCCGAAGCAACAACCTTGCTATTGCTGCTGTGCTCACCTTTGTCGTCGGATACGGCCTCTACGGATCACTCTTTGTCTTTCCCGTCTTTGTGCAGCGCCTGCTTGGTTTCACCGCACTGCTGACTGGAACAGTGCTCTTTCCAAGCGCCCTGGTAACGGGAATTATCGCACTCCCGCTCGGCATCGCCCTTCAGAGGGGTGCATCACCAAAACTGCTTATGAGTTTCGGGATGAGCGCATTTGTCTTTTTCTGCTGGAACCTCGGCCAGCAGACCATGCAGTCGGGCTCTGAAAACTTCTTCTGGGTACTGCTCCTGCGTGGTGTAGCCCTTGGCTTCATCTTTATTCCGGTCACCATGCTCGCGGTGGCAGGGCTGCACGGCAAAGACATCGGCCAAGCAACCGGGCTCAACAACATGGTGCGTCAGCTTGGCGGCTCGTTCGGCATCGCCATCACCAACACCTATATCGCCAAACGGGTTGCCGCTCACCGGGTAGAACTGCTGAGCCATCTCTCCCCCTACGATCCAGCCGCAGTGGCAAGAATTGATGCCATTAAGCAGGCCGCAACCATGAGGGCCGGTGTTTCACCCTCCGAATCGGAGCTTGTAGCCCTGAAGGCTCTTGAAGGCACGGTTACCATACAAAGCCACCATCTCGCCTATATGGATGCATTCATGCTGATCGCCCTGCTCTTTGCGCTTGCACTGCCGCTGCTTTTTTTCATTAAAATCAACAAAAGCGAAAAAGCAGACCTCTCCTCCGCCCACTGAATATGAAGGGTCCGTTATTACTGCGCCCCTTCCGATGAGTTGTAACGGCTGTAAGCGTTGCGGACACTGCGGTTGGTGTAGATGAGAACTATCGCAGCAAGAATGGTTACCATGCACCCTGCCCGGATGGCAATCCCGGTACCGAAGTGTTCCGAGAGATAGCCGATCTCCAGGTTGCCGATCGGCATAAACCCCATGAAGACCATCATGTAGAGGCTCATCACCCGGCCACGAAAACGGTCATCAACCGTGCCCTGGATGGTAGCGCTCAGGGTGGATACGGCTGCCACAAGACCGAACCCGCCAAGGAAAAGGAAAAAAAGCGCCACCGGCAGTGAAACAGAGAAGGTAAACCCGATTAGTGCCAGAGCGAACAGAATGGTTCCACCGGCAATGAAAACAAGCCGGTCAACTCTTCCGGAGAAGATGGAGACAAGCACGGTCCCGATAACCGATCCAAGACCAGACACCCCGTAGAGATAGCCAAGACCTGTTGCTCCCATGCCGAATGTTTGTTTGGCAATAACCGGAAGCATGGTAACATAGGACCATGCAAAAATGGCGATTACGGCAATAAATAAAATAGCGGTGCGGATCACCGGATGCTGCCAGGAGTAGCTCAGCCCCTCCCTGATCGCCAGCACAGGATTGCCTGAAATGGTCGCGCCTCCCTTTTTAGGCGATGCTTTCATGGAGATGAGTGAGAGAATAACCGCAAGAAAGCTCACACCATTAAGCAGAAAGGCGCCGCCCGTTCCGGTTGCCGATATCAGAAAACCCGCAATAGCCGGACCAATCACCCGCGAACCGTTGTAGATCGCCGAATTCATCGCAATGGCCGACGCAAGATGCTCCCGCTCCACAATTTCACTCAGAAAAGCCTGGAGAGCCGGAACATTCAGGGCATTGACACATCCGAGCAGAAAAGAGAGCAGAAGGATGATGCCGATGGTGACGGTGCCGGTCAAGGCAAAATATCCAAGTACAAAAGCCAGCAGCATAGCCGATGACTGCGTCCAGAGCAGAATGGTTCTGCGCGGATAGCGATCAACAAGCACGCCGCCGAAGAGGGAGAGAAAAAGAGTAGGCAGGGTTGAGGCTGCGGCTGCAAGACCCACGTCAAACGCTGAGCCGGTAATTTCAAGCACCAGCCACCCCTGGGCCACCATCTGGATCCAGGTGCCGATCATGGAGATTATCTGTCCGGGAAAGTAGCGGCAGAAATCAGGACTCTGAAACGCCGGAAACGCCATCAGGAGGCGTCCCGATAGTGAACGCTCTCTTTGAAGCCCGGAACGTGTCGTATTTTTTGATGTTGCGTCTTCAGCAGGCAGCGTCATTACAGCAGGTCGTCTTCAGTTATTCTTCTTCTGACAGCTCCAAGGTATTAAAATCAAGCGGGAATTCCCGCATGGAGTTATGCGCATCTTCATAAGCACACAATCATCGTCCTCGCGGCAGATCAAACCATACCACCCCAGGATTTGCAACATAATAGCGCACAAAACTCCTTTGTTTTTCGCCTGGAATACAGAGATGGTTACAGATACAAAAAGGGAGGAAAAGGTGCCACTCATTGATATAAATAAGCCGTACATTCAGCCAGCTCATGCAGGCTGAATTCGCCTGAAGGAGCTTGAATGTAAACTTCATCAACAACAAAAAGCAAGGAGTTCTTCCGATGAATGCAGTAAATCCGGAAGCTATCGGTCTGTTCGGGCTCATCGTCACCGTCTGGGTGTTCGGTCTCGAACAGTTGGGGTTCGGACTGGACAAGGAGACCGATCATGCAAAGCTGGGGCGGAATCTTGGACATGTCGCCCTCTGGTTCGGAGGGGTCGCACAGATTTTCACTGCCCTGTGCATGTTTCTCTTCGACATGGGGTTGCCTGCTGACCTGAGAATCTATCTGGGTACCATCTTTGCCACCTACGGGCTTTTCTGGGTTGTTGTCGCCATGCATTTCTACAATCCCGGCGACAAAAAGGTCTATGCGCACCTGTTTCTCGGGATCTTTTTCATTACGACACTCTTCAGCTACAAAGCCGTCCTGCTCGGCAAAATCTGGCCACTGGCCACCGTGCTGCTGCTTATTAATGTGCTGACGATTCTGCTCCCGTTTGCCTGGTACAGGCAGAACGCCATCATCACCAAAATCTGCGGAGCAACAAACGTGGCCATCGGCCTCTGTGCCGTACCGCTCCTCATGCACTCCCTCGGCATGTGAGCCTCCCTCCGATTGCCCGAAACATTCCCCTGAAATGACGGAGTGTTTCGGGCGGCACGAACCGCACGCTCTACATCCCCCTTTTTATGACGATAGAAACTACACGGAATTCCGCAAAAGCAGGAATTTAAGCTGGCCATTGTTTATTTTACGCCCTTGTCAGCAGTTTCTGTCATGAATAACTCGACTGATAACACTTTTTTCATCCCGTAACCATAAACTGATGACGGAACCGAAACCGTTGCCACTCGAAAAACCATGACCATGATTGCCCTGCATATTTCTCTGAGAGAGGGAGTTCCAATCCTCTGGAGTGAGGGAAAAAAGATCGGTATGCTGAAAGAGTTGCGGCTGGCAATGGCGGGTATAGGCATGTTCAGCCTGCGCGGCAACACAACCAAAGAGTATTCTGTCTGGCTGCCGAGCAACGGAGAAACAGCTATCCCGTCATCTCCGCTTGTCGGTCATAAAAGCGATACCATCGAAAAGGAAAATCTTTATCAATTCCCGATTACCGCACTTCGCCTTAACGCCAATTCGCTTTTTGAGCTGACCCTCCTCTCCGAAAAGGGAAACGTTCCCGGAAGTGGCATCATCTTCGGGAGTTCTGTTATCTGGATGCGGCAGGTTGTAAAAATTGCACTGAACCTTATCCGTAGCCAATCGATTCTACCCTCAATCATCAGAACCGCTTCATGTTGGGAGGCAACATGGCTGCCTGTGCCCGACAGCACAACATTTCTGGCGATTGAAAAACTTGCAGAAACCATACCTGCGGTATGCCGCACTCTTGGTAAAACCGTAACGCAAGCCCCACCGGAACTGCCAAAACAACTGGCTCTTAAACAGCTTCTTGCTTTTACACTCAATGCTTTCCTGCGTCCCGCAGAGAAATCTGAAGTAATCAAAGGCTTTACTTTTGAGAGCATCCATGACGCATGGATTTACGCATTGAGCAACAATCCTCCAAAAATAGCATGGGATCGAGAACCAGAGATTGAGGAGTTTGCCCGCCAGCTCAGCGCCTGGCGTCGCCCGCTTGATATCCACAACCGGTCACCATTCAAGTTCTGCTTTCAGCTTACAGAGCCACCCCTGAAAGGCGCGAAACAGGAACGCTGGCATGTGGCTTACCTGCTGCAATCGAAAACCGACCCAAGCCTGATTCTTGAGGCCAAAGATCTCTGGAAACCGGAAAGCACAGCATCTCAACATGCTAAATCGCTCACCCGAGAGTGCTCCGAGTTTATGCTTACGGCTCTGGGAGAGGCGTCAGGCCTTTACCCGGCAGTCACCAAAAGCCTGAAAAGGAAAAATCCGAGCGGCTTTGACCTTGATACCGTTGGTGCTTACCGGTTTTTGCTTGAGTATGCTGAACTGTTGCGCAACGCAGGGTTTGTGGTCATGCTGCCTTCCTGGTGGATTGGTCAGAGAGGGGTTAACCGAATCGGGATCAAAACAAAAGCCAAACTGCCCGCCATGAAATCAAGCGGCTCCGGCCTTACGCTTGACAGCATGATTTCATGCGATTATGCCGCAGCTCTCGGCAACGAAGAGCTTGATCTGGAGGAGCTGAAAACATTGGCAAAGTTGAAAGCTCCTCTGGTGAGAGTACGCGGAGAGTGGACACAAATTGATAGCAAGGAGCTTTCGAATGCTCTGCGTTTTCTTGAAACCCATCCGACAGGAGAGCTTTCAGCCAGAGAGATGCTCTCAACAGCGCTTGGCGCCCAAAAAAAAGAGGAGAACATCCTGATTCGCTCCGTTGAATTTGACGGGTGGCTACAGGAACTGCTCGAAAAACTGTCGGGCCAAGCTCAGTTTGAGCTGCTCACTGCATCAGAACACTTTACAGGAACACTTCGCCCCTATCAGGAGCGCGGCTTTTCATGGCTCTCATTTCTGCGCAAATGGGGATTGGGCGCCTGCCTTGCGGACGATATGGGTCTCGGCAAAACCATCCAGACACTTGCACTGGTTCAGCGAGAGCGGGAGATGGGTGAAAAAAGGGCGGTGCTCCTGATTTGCCCGACCTCAGTAATCAACAACTGGCGAAAAGAGGCACAAAAATTCACCACTGAGCTCTCAATTCTGGTACATCACGGAATTGACCGAATGAAAATTACAGATTTTCGCAAGGCAACGAACACCTCCGCCATTGTCATATCAAGCTACGGACTGTTGCAGCGCGACATTGCACTTTTTTCAAAAATCTCATGGTCAGGTATTATTCTCGATGAAGCCCAGAACATCAAGAACCCTGAAACCAAACAATCCAAAGCCGCAAGGGCACTTCACGCGGATTATCGTATTGCCCTTACGGGAACTCCGGTCGAAAACCATGTCGGCGACCTCTGGGCTGTAATGGATTTTCTCAATCCTGGGCTTCTCGGCACACAGCACTATTTCAAGCAGAACTTTTACACGCCAATTCAGTGGTATGGCGACACAGAGGCATCGACCCGTCTGAAATCTCTGACCGGCCCATTTATTTTACGCCGAATGAAAACCGACAAATCGATTATTTCTGACCTGCCGGACAAAATTGAAATGAAAGAGTATTGCACGCTTACCAAAGAGCAGGCATCACTCTATAAGGCTGTCGTAGATGACTTTCAGGGAAAAATTGAGAGTGCGGAAGGCATTGACCGGCGCGGGCTGGTATTTGCACTGCTTTTGAAACTCAAGCAGGTCTGCAACCACCCGGCACAGCTCCTTGGAGATAACTCACCCATAAACAAACGCTCAGGAAAAATAGAGCGCCTTACAGAACTGCTTACAGAGATTCGCGAAGCTGAGGAAAAAACACTGATCTTTACCCAGTTTACCCAAATGGGAAACATGCTTCAGGGCTACATTCAGGATCTCTTCGGCGAAGAGGTGCTTTTTTTGCATGGTGGCATCAGCAAAAAAAAGCGGGATGCAATGGTTGAAACCTTTCAGCAGACAGGCAATTCATCATCAATCTTTATACTTTCACTGAAAGCTGGCGGAACAGGTCTGAATCTGACAGGAGCCAACCACGTCATGCATTATGACCGGTGGTGGAACCCTGCAGTAGAGAACCAGGCAACTGACAGGGCATTCCGTATCGGGCAGAATAAAAACGTTGAGGTGCATAAATTCATCACATCGGGCACACTTGAAGAGCGCATTGATGAGATGATTGAGAAAAAAACAACCGTTGCAGGCCAGGTTCTCGGTGCAGGGGAGCAGTGGCTGACCGAACTTTCAAACAATGATCTGCGCAAACTGATTATGCTGAGTCAGGACGCAACAGGAGAATAATGACAGATGGCTTACGAATGGTTTATGCGATATATTCCAGCCGCCCCGAAAGCAGTTACCGGCGGCATAAAGGCACAGAACAAACGCGGCGCATTTGGCAAAACCTGGTGGGGAAAACAGTGGCTAACTTCCCTTGAAAAATTTCATTCCAACACAAGGCTTACCCGTGGAAAAACTTATGCCCGAAGTGGCCAGGTAACCGACCTTGTCATATCTGCCGACAACGGTGTCTCAGCTAAAGTTCAGGGCTCAAGAGCCAATCCCTACAAAGTTTCAATCATACTGACACCCTGGTCAAAAAGTGAGAAAAAGCTTGTTGCTGAAAAACTCGCATCAAAACCAATCTACATTGCACAACTCATCAGTGGGCAGATGCCGGAAAACCTTGATCGCACACTGAAAACAGCAGGGGCGCCTCTGTTTCCATATAAATTTAACGATCTGCGCTCCAAATGTTCATGCCCTGATTACTCAAACCCCTGCAAGCATATCGCGGCTGTTTTTTACCTTATGGCAGAGGCTTTTGACAGTGACCCCTTTCTGCTGCTGACATTACGGGGAATAGAGAGGGATCAGCTTCTCAAGCAGACAGGATATCAGCATCCAGTGGAAGGTGGTGAAGAGAGCGCTGTTCTGCCGGAACCACTTCCAACGGAACATGGCGACTTCTGGGAATATACAACCCTGCCAGAGCCTTCGATGCTCTTTTCTTCGCCAAGAGTAGAAGCAACAATGATAAAGCGCCTCGGTTCAATTCAATACTGGCGATCTTCAAAAAACCTTGTAAAGACGATGGAGATAATCTATGCACGCAACTCCCTTTCTGCCGAAACCATGATCAACAGACTAACGACCGAACAGGATAAAGAGGTTTCGTCTTCACCAGAATGAGGATGGTTTTGCAGATTTCGCCTGATTTGCTAATATGAGTGCTGAATAGGTATAAATTTCAGCCGGATCAGTAACAGATTTTTTTTCAAGGACTAAAACCATTACACACCATGAGTGATCACATCTATAAGAAAATTGAACTTGTCGGCTCTTCAACGACAAGCATTGAAGAGGCAGTAAAAAATGCAGTTGCAAAAGCAGCCGAGACCATCAGAAACATCCGCTGGGTTGAGGTTCTTGAAACCCGTTGCCATATCTCTGACCAGCAGGTCGCCTACTGGCAGGTTACCGTAAAAATCGGCTTCACCCTTGACGAGGAGTGATTCGCCTTTTTTTAAAAACGCAAAAAGGCGCCGGTTCCGGCGCCTTTTTGCGTTAATCGATCAAGGAATCCTCTCCGGAAGTTATTCCGCCTCATAGATTTCCGGCGCCAGCGACCAATGCCTTGGAGAGAGCCAGAGCGTTGAGAGCATCAGCTCACGGATGTGAGGAAACTCTTTTGGCAAACGGTCGTAGATCATTTCAAAAAGCTGCTCATGGGAAAGGAGCTCGGTCTTCCATGCTTCACGGTCTACCGACATCAGCTTGATGAACTTCTCTTCCGTCATATCCTCAAGACCTGTCCAGTCAATCATATCGTACTTCGGCATCCATCCCAGCGGACTTTCAACGGCAGCAACATCACCGTGCACACGATCAACAATCCACTTCAGTACCCGCATGTTTTCACCAAAACCGGGCCAGAGGAATTTGCCGTTTTCGTCCTTGCGGAACCAGTTGACACCGAAAATTCTCGGCAGCTCGGTGAGTGTTCGGCCTACATGCAGCCAATGGTTGAAGTAGTCGCCCATATGGTAACCGCAGAAAGGAATCATGGCGTAGGGGTCGCGACGCACATCGCCGACCGTACCTGCCGCAGCAGCAGTTTTTTCCGAACCCATCGTTGCTGCAAGGTAGACACCGAAATTCCAGTTTGCTGACTGGTAAACAAGAGGAACGGTATCGCCCCGTCGTCCACCGAAAATAAAGGCACTGATAAGCACACCTTTCGGATTTTCCCAATCGGGATCAAGGGAAGGGCACTGACTTGCCGGAGAGGTAAACCGTGCATTCGGATGTGACGAGAGCCTTCCGCAGTCGGGAGTCCAGGCTTTTCCCTGCCAGTCAATAAGCTCTGCAGGAGGAGTGTCGGTCATGCCCTCCCACCAGACATCTCCATCGGGAGTCATGGCTACATTGGTAAAAATACAGTTCTTAGACAGCGTGGCCATGGCGTTCGGATTTGATTTCTCCGAAGTACCGGGAGCTACGCCGAAAAATCCGTATTCCGGGTTGATGGCATAGAGGCGGCCATCCGGACCGGGCTTGATCCATGCAATATCGTCACCAACAGTAGTCACTTTCCACCCTTTGAACGATTCCGGAGGAATAAGCATGGCAAAGTTGGTCTTTCCGCATGCACTCGGGAAGGCTCCGCCGACATAGGTTTTTTCGCCTTCCGGAGATTCAACACCCAGAATAAGCATGTGTTCGGCAAGCCACCCTTCATCACGAGCCATTGAGGATGCGATACGAAGTGCGAAACATTTTTTACCGAGAAGGGCATTGCCGCCATAGCCACTGCCGAAAGAGACAATAGAGCGCTCTTCAGGGAAATGGACAATATATTTGGTGTCACTGCATGGCCAGGCAACATCCTTCACTCCCGGCTGAAGCGGAGCTCCGACGGAGTGAAGACAGGGAACAAAGTCACTGTGCTCATCAAGAAGATCCATAACCTGGCGGCCCATACGCGTCATGATGCGCATATTGGTGACCACATAGGGGGAGTCGGATATTTCAACGCCGATATGGGCAATAGGTGATCCGAGCGGTCCCATGCTGAAAGGAATGACATACATGGTCCTGCCGGTCATGCAGCCGCTGAAAAGCCCGTTGAGAGTCGCCTTCATCTCTTTTGGCGCAACCCAGTTGTTGGTTGGGCCTGCGTCCTGTCGGCGAATGCTGCATATATAGGTCCTGTCCTCAACTCTGGCGACATCGCTCGGATCTGAACGACAGAGATAACTGTTCGGACGCTTCTCTTCTGAGAGCTTGATAAAGGTGCCGCTCTCAACCATCTGTGTACAGAGGCGGTCATACTCTTCCTGGGAGCCATCACACCAGGATATGGCACCCGGACGGCACAGTTCAGCGGTTTCCTTAACCCACTGGAGCAGTTTTTTGTTTTTCACATAGTCCGGAGCATTGATCTGCATAAAAGTCATTGTTTGTTTTCTTTTGGAGACTAATCGTTATAAAAAAAGACGTCCGCATTCAACACTGAATGCGGACGTGGAGAGGAGAAACTGAATATGTCCGGATAGAGAGAGAGCCGGACACCAAAACCCTTGTTCATAAAGTCAGGTATTATTTTACTTTTACGGGCTTTTTGAGTGCAGCAAGAATGATCTGCTCAAATTCCGCTTTACTTTTACCCCCGGTAATGACCTGGGTCACCCGTCCTGATGCGTTCACAACAAAGGAGGTCGGAATAGCCTTGATCTGGCCATCCGGAACAAATCTGCCAAACGAGCCAAGAAGCTGGTCATCAGACATGACAACAGGGTAACTGATCCTGTTCCCTGTTATGAATGACTTGATGGTCGGGGAGGTTTCATTGACTGCGATACCAATAAAAGTAAATCCATTACGACTGTATTGATTCTGCAGGGCAACCATATCGGGAATCTCTGCTCTGCATGGGGGGCACCACGATGCAAAAAAATTCACAATATAGGCCTTGCCTGCCAGTTGCGCTGATCCAATCGCCTTGCCATCAAGCGTAACTGCTGAAAATGCTGGTGCCGGGGTATTAAGAGCCGCAACAGGAGCGACAGCAAACGCATCTCCTCCGGTTCCGGCAAGAAGCAGAAGACAAAACAGTGCTGTATTAAAAAATTTGCTGATCCCGCTCTTCAATCTTGTATTCATAACCATCCGGATTTAACTGATAATTGAGCTTTTTGTCCAATGCGCTCTAATATAGCAATTCTTCTTTTTTTTTATGACATAACCTCAATAATTCATGACGCCCAAAATTGGGGGTATTGCATTCCAAAAATAAGT
>NZ_MPJE01000069.1:0-18546 GCF_001975465.1 Chlorobium sp. KB01 | reverse complement strand
CTCAATTTGATATTCTTTTACGAAGCAGAGCTTCGGGGAATTGACCCTTAGAGATTAAATATTTACTGAAAACCGGACAAGTGAACACGCAACTAATAACGCAAAGTTAAAATAATCGTTTATTCATCAATGTGAAATATAAAACATGCCGAGTAGTAGATCGTGATTATCTGATGACATGCAGGGCGACAGTGCCGCAACAAGCATGGGCATCGGAGGTTTAAACGACAGGAGATTATGACTTCATCAGGAGAGAGTTCAAATCGGGCAGAATGATGAATCCTTATTACTTTACATAATATATATTATACAACAAACATTCAGACAAAAGGCGTCGGGTATAGTTTCGCTTCATATGATCATAAACGGAGGCGAAGGGGTTGCCGATGGCTACCAGAATCGGCCGGAGCTGACCGCCGCCGGTTTTTTCAGAACACCTGAAGGCGAGTACTGCTATCGGAGCGGTGACATCGGACGGTGGAGGGTGGATGGTGTGCTTGAGATCGGGGGTCGCAGGGACACCCAGATCAAACACCGGGGTTTCCGTATTGAACTCGGCGAGATTGAAGATGCGCTCTGTCGTCACCCTGGAGTGGCAGGCGCTGCAGTGCTATTCAGGAAAGATGCCGGGGAGCTTGTTGCCTGTCTGGTAATCAGGGGGGAGGAGGTGCCGGAGCCGATTGAACTCCGCTCGTGGCTCATGCAGCGCATCCCCTCATATATGGTTCCGGCCCGCTTCATCAGGGTCGCCCGCATGCCGATCAACTCCAATGGCAAGCTTGACCGGAAAAGACTTGATCTTGAAGCCGAAGATGGAGAGTTACTCGGAGATGGCAGCTCTGCATCATCAGGATTGCCTTTCGGTGAAACGGAAAAGATGGTAGCTGAAGTTTTTTCAGAGATATTCAATCGTCCTGTCGAAGAGCGCAATATCAGCTTTCTTGTTCTTGGCGGTCACAGTCTCATCATCATGCGTGCAATCAACCGGATCGCACAGCGTTCAGGTGTGAAACTCTCGATAGGCGATTTTTTTGCAACGCCCACCATTGCCGGGCTTGCCTCCCGCATTGATGCCGAAAAAGTAAGGGATGATGCGGGATGCAGCATTCCGGTTGCCGACCCTGAGGCATTTCCCTTTGCCAGTCATGCCGAAGAGCGGCTCTATATGGTTAACTCCATGGACGCCACTTCTGCAGCCTACAATATGACCTTCTTTTTCCGGACAGGAGCGGAATTTGTTCCTGAAGCATTGCATCAGGCTCTTCTTGTGCTGGTCAGGCGGCACGAAGCCCTCCGTACCGGTTTTGAAGCGTGCGATGGCAAAATCATGCGCCGGATTGCAGATCCCCGGGAGATAACGTTCGAATGGCGGGAAGATGATCTCAGCCGCGCTTCCGACCCCGCTTCCGAAGCTCTTCTCCTGACCCAGGCAGAGGTTGCAAGGCCGTTCGATCTCTCCCGTCCGCCACTCTTAAGGATCCGAATAATCCGTATCGGCAGAGAACAGACGCTCATCCTCATCATGACCCATCACATTGTGCATGACGGCTGGTCATCCCGTATTTTTCTGCGAGAGCTGAAGATTGCATACGAAGCGGCTCTTCATGGTACGACGCCAGCTTTCCCTGTGCTGCCGATATCAATTCGCGATTATGCACTCTGGCAGCGTACCCGTGACTGGTCAGAGAGCGCCAAATGGTGGCTCAATACCCTGAAAGGGGCGCCGGAACGGATCGAACTCCCCTGTGATCGCCCGATTCCGGAAATTCCTGCAAACAGAGGCGCCACCATCAAAAAGGAGCTTCCGCCCGAGACAGCAAAAGGGCTTCAGGCGTTTGCCCGTCAGAGCGGTGTGAGTATGGCCTCGGTAGGGCTGACTCTTTTTGCAACCCTGCTCTATCGACTCACCCGCCAGAGTGAACTGGTCATCGGTATGGGTGTTGCCGGACGCGATCATGCAGAGACGGAAGGGCTGATCGGATTTTTTGTCAATGTTCTGCCGATACGTATCCGCCTTGACCGGGAGAGCGAGTTCAGCACGCTGCTTGGAGAGGTTCACGACATGCTTATGGGTGCGCTGGCACATCGCGAATACCCCTTTGACTCGCTGGTTCGGGACCTTGCACCGAAACGATCCGGAAACCGCCAGCCGCTTGTCAATGTGGTATTCGAGTATCAGCGATTTGATCCGGTAGTTCCGGAACTGCTCTTTCCTGCTGCACCTGAAATCAGTGACGCTTTTGCCCGTTCACTTGATGAAGTCATCTTCACCCCTACGGCCAAGCACGACCTGCTCCTCTTCTATGTAGAGCAGGAGGAGAGAACAGTGCTGCTGGTCGAATACGATACGGATATTCTTGATGCCGGTACCGTTGAACGGTGGATCTCCTATTTCATTCAGCTTGCCGGGCATCTGTGTGCCGAAAGCCTGAAAACAACTGAACCCGGGAGTGCAGAGCCATGACGATACATACCGGCAAGCCCCTCCGCTACCCGCTCTCCTCGGTTCAGCGTGAACTCTGGTTCGACCAGGCGCTCTTTCCGGATACTCCGATTTACAACGTAGGGGGTTACAGCTTTCTTCAGGGAGAGCTCGACCTCTCCCTCTTCAGGAAGGCGATCACCATGGTTGCAGAGGAGAACGATGCGTTGCGCATGGTTCTGACCGAGAGGGATGGCACTCCTTTCCAGTCCTTTCCCGATATGGGAGAAGCGGCTCTCACCATTGTTGACGTTTCGGATGCAGTTGACCCGGAAAAATGTGCTCTGACCCATATCCGCAAGGAGCACAACAGAGCGTTCCGGATCTTCGGGGAGCCCTTTTTTCGCCATACCATCTATAAACTCGCCGACAAGAGCTTTATCTGGCAGTATCTCTTTTACCATCTCGCCGTTGATGGCCATGCAATGAGTCTGGTCATCAACCGGATTGCCGCCCATTACAATGCCCTCATGCAGGGCAGCTCACTTCCCTTAAGGCAGGAATATGCATACCGGGAGTTTCTCCTTTACGACGCACTCCCCCCGGAGCCTGAACGGCTTGACGGCAACCGGCAATACTGGCGGGAAAAATTCACCCCGCTGCCCGAACCGCTCTTTTTCCCTTCTAACCGTCAGGGCAGCACCGGAGAGGTGATTCCCGGATCGGTTCATACCGGATACCTGTCACGCCGTCAATATGAGAGAGCCGAAGAGTTTGCCCGAACGCATTCGGTATCGCTCTTCCATTTTCTGATCGGAATTCTCTATCTCTATTTCACACGGGTAGAAGATCAGGATGAGTGTGTCATGGGCGTTCCGATGGCAAACCGCAATACGCCCCGCTTCAGGGAAACCATAGGACACTTTGTTGCTGTTATTCCGGAACGATTCAGCTATGGGCGTGATATCAGCTTTACCGAACTCATCAAGGCTGTCTCCGGAACACTGCGCAGGAGCTATCGTCATCAGGGCCTCCCCTTAAGCGAGATCCTCCGTCTCTCAGGAGCGTTGCAGAGCGGCAGAAAACGGCTCTACGATCTGGCATTCTCCTGGGAAAAACGGGATTACTCCTTTACGCTCGGACCGGCTTGTGCCCGAGAGAGCGCTTCGCTCGTTCACGATTTCGAACAGATTCCGCTTGCGATATTTGTGCTTGATTTTAGCGAAAACAGGGATGTTCTGATGCAGTTCGCCTGGAACCAGGCCTATTTTGATGCACCGGAAATCGAGCTGCTTGAGGGCCGGTTGCTACACCTGATTGACGAGGTGCTCGCCAATCCCGACATGATGCTCTCCGCTCTTGATATCCTGCCGCAGGATGAGAGAGAACAGTTACTTGTCGGGTGGAATGCGACGGATGCTCCCCTTCCGGAAAAATTCCTTCATCAGATGTTTGAAGCGCAAGCGGCTGAACATCCCGATTCCACAGCGTTATGCTTTCAAAACAGGCGCATTGGTTACGCTGAACTCAATGCGGGAGCCAATCAGCTCGCTCACACCCTGATTGCGCTCGGTATCCAGAGAGATGGGCCGGTTGCCATTGCGCTTGAGCGTACCCCGGAGATGGTTGTAGCGATGATGGCCGTGCTCAAGGCCGGAGGGTGTTACTTGCCCCTCGACCCATCCTGGCCTCCGGAACGCCTTGCATTCATGGTTGAAGATTCCGCAGCAGAGCTGCTTCTCACCAGCGAACTGCTGCGAGAGCGGTTGTCGCTCAAGGCCGTGCGAACGCTCTGTCTGGATGCTGATAACCCTGCTGTCTCTACACAACCCTCAGATAATCCCGACCTGCAACTCTCCCCGGAGCAGCTTGCCTACATCATCTATACCTCGGGCTCTACCGGCACTCCGAAGGGTGTGGCCGTTTCGCATCGCGGAGTGGGTAATATGGCGTTGGCCCAGATCAGCGCCTTCGGAGTGAAGAGAGAGAGCCGTGTGCTTCTGTTTGCCTCTTTCAGCTTTGACGCATCGGTATCGGAAATTGCAACAGCGCTTTGTTCCGGAGCCGAACTGCACATTCCCGATGAAGAACAACGTATTCCGGGACTCGCTCTCCTCCACTATCTTGATGATGAGGCCATCACCCATATCACCCTCCCCCCGACAGCCCTTGCCCTCTTGCCGAAGGCAGGGTTGCCTCTTCTTGAAGCGCTGGTCGTGGCCGGTGAACCCTGTCCCCCGGCCCTTGCCGCTTTCTGGTCAAAAGGGCGCCGATTCTTCAACGGATACGGACCGACCGAGGCAACGGTATGTACAACAATTGCTGAGTGCCGGCATGCAGATATCTTCCCGGACAGGCCGCTCCCTATCGGTCGGCCGATAGCCAATACACGCATCTATCTGCTTGATCGGAACCGGCAGCCGGTTCCGACAGGTATCGCCGGAGAGCTCTATATCGGCGGTGTCGGCCTGGCTTCCGGATATCTCAACAGGCCTGAACTGACAGCGGAAAAGTTCATTCCTGATCCATTCTCTTCCCGGCCCGGTGAGCGTCTCTATAAAACCGGTGACCTTGTCCGCTACCGCACGGACGGAAATCTTGAGTTTCTCGGCAGGCTTGATCACCAGCTTAAAATTCGCGGGTTTCGCATAGAACCCGGAGAGATCGAATCAGCACTTACCGCTATTCCCTCAATACATTCTGCATTGGTCGATGCCCGCACCGATGCCTATGGTCAACCGGCTCTTGCAGCCTGGCTTGTTGCTGCCGGCACTCCGCCTTCAATCGCAGGGCTAAGAGCAGATCTCGGACGAACGCTTCCTGATTATATGATTCCGACATCATTTATCTTTCTTGAAACAATGCCCCTGACGGTAAACGGCAAGATTGACCGAAAGGCGCTTCCTGATCCGGAGCACTCTGTTTCTGAAAATTCAGCAGCCCCTCGTGATCCGATTGAAGAACTTCTTGTAGAGCTCTGGGCGAGGTCGCTTTCGCAAAGGAGCTGCGGCATTCATGATAACTTTTTTGATCTTGGCGGAGAATCGCTCATTGCAGCAAGGCTTACGGTGCTTCTTCATGATGCGGGTGGTATTACTATACCGGTTCGCTGGATATTCGAGGCACCCACACCAGCACTGCTTGCCGGGCGGATACGAGAGTCCGGCAGTCAGCGTGAGCCCTCTCAGCCGGTTCCGGAGAACCCTCTTCTTGCGGGCACGAAATCCATTACGCCCGACCTTCTGCCGTTGATTGATCTCTCCCCGGATGAGATTGATCACCTCGTCGCTGCTGCAGAAGGCGGGGCCGGTAACATTCAGGATATCTATCCGCTTACACCGCTCCAGGAAGGGATCTATTTTCACTCACAACTGCAGCGGGATGGTGACACCTGGCAGAGTTGCCATCTCTTCTCCTTTGACTCGCTTGAGCGTGCAGAAGCATTCACTGGCGCCCTGCAGGCGGTTGTTGACCGTCATGACATGCTCCGTACCGCATTTGTATGGGGCGCACTCCACGAACCGGTTCAGGTTGTCATGCGTCACGCTACAGTTCCGTTTACGCTTCTTGATTTAAACAGAGAGCAAGGGCCAATTGCCGATCAACTGATGCATCTCTTTTCTCCCCGCAGCAACCGGCTCAATCTGGCCGCTGCTCCCCTGATCAGGACAGCCGTTACAGAGGATGGAGATCGCTGGCTGATGCTTCTCTCTGCACACCATCTGATTATGGATTATACGACCATGAAGGTGGTGTTTGATGAGATTACAGCACATCTTGAAGGTGATGCAGCCAGGCTCTCTCCTCCGGTCCCCTTCCGCAATTTTATTCCCCGGCTTTGCGATGGCAACGCGCCGGGGATCAGTGAGCCTTTTTTTCGCGGTATGCTCGGAGACATCAGCATCCCGACCGCTCCATTCGGCCTGCTCAACGTAAACGGTGACGGCTCGGCAATCGGAGAAGCAAAAAAGGAGCTGCAAGCTGATCTGGCGCTCCGGCTCCGTTCCGTAGCCCGCCTTTTCAGTGCAACACCGGCTGCTGTTTGCCATCTAGCCTGGGCCCTCCTCCTCTCGCGACTATGCGGTCAGGAGGATGTGGTATTCGGCACCGTTTTAACCGGCCGTATGCAGGGCGGAGAGGGTGTTGATCGGGCCGTCGGTCTCTTCATCAATACGCTTCCGATTCGACTGACATGCGACGCACGACCTGTTTCTGAAGCAGTTCGTCAAGCACGCCATCGTCTGCTTGCTCTCCTGCGTCATGAATCGGCTTCACTCAGCATGGCCCAGCAATGCAGTACCGTGCCATCGCCGATGCCACTCTTCACTTCACTGCTGAACTATCGGCATACCGAGCATAAGGAGCAGGGCCTCTTTCGGCATGAAGGCATAGAGATGATCATGCATACCGAAGGCGCAACCAACTATCCGTTCGGGCTCTCCATCGATGATTTTGATGAAGGGTTCAGCCTTACGGCACAGATGGACTCATCGATTGATCCCGAATGGATATGCACCCTCTATCTTTCATCCCTTGAACTTCTGGTCAGGGCGCTTGAAGAGGCTCCCGATACACCGATTGCTGAACTGGAGATCTTTTCACCGGAGGAGAAAAAGAAAATAGAGGCAATGTCGTCATCCAGACAGAGAGAGGAGAGCAGGCCGCTCCCCCGCCAGAGCGGGACGCTCTGAGGGGAGGGTATTTACTCTGGATCCGTCAGGAAAGAAAGCGATGCATGACCGCAGAGGATGATTCGAAATCGCTCTCTGAAAAAATCTCCAGGGTAAAGACTCGATTCGGATCAGGATATCGGTAAAGGTGCGACATCACCAATTCAAGCGCTTCGGGTTTCATGCATGCAAGCGAGTTGTGATCCTTCCCGTCAAGAGTGCCGTGCATGTGCAGCACTTTTGCTCTGGAGAGGTAGCGTTCGAGGTACGCACCGGTCGGAAAACCGTAGAACTCAAGATGGCCGACATCAAGCGTAACAGAGAGCGCAAACTCTTCGATTACCGGCCAAACCAGCTCAAAGGGGTAGTTGAGGTTTTCTGCACAGAAGTTCGACGCCGGCTCCCCGCACCCGTCAAGAAGCATCCGGAGCGATTCGCGAAGGCCGCCGGTAAAAACCCTCTTTTGACTCTCAGAAAAGCCGTTGATATCGACACCCGGCCCGGATTCAAAGTGCAGAACATAGGCCGATTTCGGCAGCGTACGGGTCAGCTCGATAATCCGGAGGCACTTGCCGACCGACTGCTTTCGTACCGCATCGTCGGGATTTCCGAGGTAGCTGTCAAGCGGCAGATGCACCGAATAGGTAAGCGCGGACTCCCCGGCGAGCTCTGCAAGCCTCTGCATATCTTCCGGAGAGGGAAGGTTGCTGAACTCATCGGATTCAAAGAGTACCAGTTCGATATCGTCCACCCTCTCCCTGAGGTATTCAACATTGGGAATGATATCAGCCGGGATGATATAGGAGCTTGTTCCGAAACGGAAGGGAAATCGCTGTTTACAACTCATGGGTTGAGGGTGTGGTGTTGCTGGAGCATGCTCATCAGCTCCGGGATAGTTTGCCAGTTGACGGCACCTGCGCCCAGCATCCGCTTCGATAAAGCAAGAGCAGCTTTACCCTCGGTATAGTCACGCCCGGCAATGCCCGCAGCAAGAAGAACAGTTTTGCCGCTTTTGAGCGCACCTTCGGCAAGCCGGAGGTTGACAAGATTGCCTGAACCGAAGGGAACACTGCTCAGAATCACATAATCGGCCGCATCAATCATGGTTGATGCCTCACTTATGGCATCGCTGCCAACAGGAGAGAAGGGCTGTTCAAGCACCGCCCTGATGTTGAGCGCCCGTGCCGCTTCAGCATCGGAATCGAGGCGGTTGAGTACGCCGGTAGTCACCTCGTACCCTTCAATAAGCAGCCTGCGGTAGAGTTCAAGTCCGCTCCCTCCTCCGGCAATGACATGAACCGTTTTGCCAAGTTTTCGAAGTCGACGCAGCGTATCCTGCGCACCCGATACCTGGAGATATCCGGTATAGGGATCCTGCTGTACTCGCAGTTCGCAGTTATAGACCCGGCTGAGCAGATCCGCCTGGAGCACCTCCGCCGGTGTCCCGGCTTTTATCAGCGAACCCTTGTCCATAAGCAGAAAACGGTCCGAGATGCCGGCCGAGAGCGTCAGATCATGGCTGACGAGCAGGATGGTCATCCGTTTTTCACGGTTGAGGTTCATGAGAATCTGAAGCACCTCCTGACGGTGGTTGATATCAAGATGGGCGATGGACTCGTCAAGCATGATGATTTTCGGCTCCTGGGCAAGCACCATGGCAAGGGCAACGCGCTGCTGTTCCCCTCCGCTCAGCTCGGTAAAGAACCGCTCACGAAGTTCCGAAACATCGGTATAGATCATCGATCGTTCAACGATGTCGTGATCGAGCGAAGAGGGTGAGCCCCATGGCCCGATGGAGCTGATTCTTCCGTTCATGACAATCTGGCTCACCGTGAAGGCCATGGGAGATTCGATTTTCTGGGGCACAACACCAAGAAGTGACGCCCGCACGGCAGGCTTGAGGTACCGGACATCCTGACCGAAGAGCGCCACACTGCCCGAAAGGGGCTTGAGCAGCGCGGCAGCGGTTTTCAGGAGTGTACTCTTGCCACAGCCGTTCGGGCCGATAAGGGAGACAAACTCCCCTTCCGCAATGGCGAATGAGACCCCGTCGAGTACCACTCTCTCTTTGTATCCGGCCGATACATTATCAAATGTCAGTGCGTTTTCACTCATACCATCAGCACCTCTAAGAATTGTCGTGAGCGGTTTGAGTGCGAGGCAGCGCAGAAACCGGAATGTACACCTCCTGGTACTTGAGGATTTCGAGCACCGTCCAACGAAGCAATCGAATCGCGGAATAAATTTTTAAAGGTACTCACTAAGCTATCCATGCCTGCTTCATCCTCCGTTGCAGAATAATCAGAAAGAACGGCCCACCCGCAAGGGCGGTCACAACCCCGACAGGAATCTCTACCGGAGCCATAAGGGTTCGTGCGACCGCATCGCAGAGCACCAGAAAGGTTCCCCCGCCGAGAGCGGAAAGGGGCACCAGCCGCCGGTTGTCCGGCCCGAAAAGCGCACGCATGACATGGGGCACAATAAGGCCCACGAAGCCGATCATACCGGAGAGCGAGACCGCTGTGGCTGCAAGCAGTGTTGCACAGAGGAGACCCGAAACAATGATAAGATCAGCATGCACTCCCTGATAGTGGGCCATCTCCCTGCCGAGTGCAAGGGCGTTGAGCCGCGGGGAGAGAAGCCATATTCCGAAAAGGGCGGAAACGATAAGACCGAGAGAGAGGAGCTGCTGACCGGTGGAGACGGGCTGCAGGCTGCCGAGCATCCACCAGATGACGTTATGCAACCCCTCTACGCTTGCCGTAGAGACCATGAACATAATTATGCTTGAGCAGATCGAACTGACAATAACACCGCTCAGAATAAGAGAGTAGACCGAGGGCTGACCGCTTGACCCCTGCCGGGCAATGCCGTAAACGACCATCAAGGTCAGAACTGCTGAAACAAAGGCGACAACCGGAAGGCTTAATGAGAGTATAACACTCGAACCCGCAAGGATGCTTATAGTTGCACCGAGCCCTGCGCCGCCGCTGACCCCGAGCACATAGGGTTCGGCGAGAGGGTTGCGCAAGAGAGCCTGAAAAACCACGCCGGAAGCCGAAAGCGCGGCTCCGGTCATCATCCCCATCAACAGACGGCTGTAGCGCAACGATAAAATGGCTCCACCTGCCGGAGAGTTCATATCGGGCAGCCCGATACCGGAGGGGCCGAAGAGCAGCGACAGCGCGAGAAGCAGCGGAATTGCCAGAAGAAAAAGCACAATCCGGAGCCTCGATTGTTGAGGCTGTTTGCTGGTAAAGCTGTTGTCCCGACAGACCCTGGAAGTGCTGCTCTGCTGCTTCATGGCTTCAGTTTTCCACACCTGCAGAGGCGGCAATACCCTGCTCAAAAGCATGTTTGAGGAGCTTCATCTCCGTAACGGTATCAGCGGCGGCAACAAGCGATGCCGGAGCATTGCGTCCGGTAAGCACAACAATTTTCCCCTCCCTGACACTCCGGAGTGCTTCAAGCAGCGGTTTAATGTCGAAGAGCTGCTCGCCAAGGGCATAACAGAGCTCGTCAAGCAGTACAAAGTCATAATCGGGTGAAGCAAGCGCTGCAAGGGCAGCATCAAGCCCTTCACGGGCGGCATGCCGGTGACTCTCCATTTCAGGGCTTTCGCGATCCCTCGGCAGAAACCCGAGTCCAAACTGCTCCCACTCCACCTCCTGAAACCGGCTGAAGAATTTCTGCTCACCGACCGAGCTGTCAGATTTCACAAACTGTATCACCCTTGCCCGCATACCATGACCCAGTGCCCTTGCGAGCATGCCGAATGCCGCAGTACTTTTACCCTTGCCATTACCGGTGAAGAGAAGGATTCTTGTTGGTTTCATTTCGTCTATTGTTTCGATTGGTGTTTGGATGGTATCAATATGATATGATTGTTCATGACGGTTATGCGTTGTTGTAGGGGCGAAAAATCTTTCGCCCCTACGGATGATATTGTAACAATATTCTGATGCCAATGCCAATAACCAGAAACAGCATCGCGGTTGTGCGCATCAGGGTTATGCTTTGGCGGATTGTACGGGGTGTACACTCCCCCGTTTTCACTCCGAGAATCGGGGCATGGTGCAGCTCTCCACCGTAAGACCTTGTGCCGCCAAACTGAACTCCGAGCGCTCCGGCAAATGCGGCTTCAGGGTAACCCGCGTTCGGACTTGCGTGCAGTTTAGCTCCCATTCGGACAGCAGGAAAGATATCAAAAACCCTGAGTTTATTGAAAGCTGCCCCGAGCGCAATAAAAAGAACCGTTACTCTTGCCGGTAACCAGTTGGCAAGGTCATCGAGCTTTGCCGATGCCCATCCGAACTCAAGATAGCGATCACTTTTATAGCCGAATGTCGAGTCGAGGGTGTTGATCGCCTTGTAGGCAATTGCCCCGACCGGGCCGAGGAGCAGCGCATAGAAGAGCGGAGCGGTTACGCCGTCCACACTGTTCTCCGCCACACTCTCCGTAGCTGCAAGAGCAATTTCACCTGCATTCATCTCCTGTGTATCGCGTCCGACTATACAGGATACCTTTCGACGTGCCTCTTCAATGTCACCGGCTATAAGCGCCCGCTCTACTGCAGCGGCATGATCGCCAAGATCGCGGACGGCAAAAGAGCTGTAGAGCAGGTAGATGCTCATGGCAGCTCCGCCGAGAGGGCGCAGTTTTGTGGCACAAGTGATCAGGAGCCATGCTGTTCCGGCAGAGGCTCCGACAACAGCAATTGCGGTTGTTATACCGGCAACCCGTAACGGGAGGGGTGAGCGACGCATCAGGGATTCAATCTTTATCGCAAACCAGCCTATCCCCCTCACCGGATGCGGCATCCATCGCGGGTCACCGAGTGCGAGGTCAAGCAGGAAAGCTGAAGCCACAAGAGCTTCCGGAAGTGCAACTGTCAACTCAGTTGTCCCTGTTTAATCCGGCAGCACCCCGTATGGCGGCCAGAAGACGGTTATTCTCTTCCGGCAACATAATGGCAAAACGGAAATAGTTAACCTCAAGCCCGGCAAAGTTCCGGCAATCCCTGACATGAATCCCGACCGAACGAAGATACTCCAGCAGTTCATCCAGCGAAACACCTCTCTGCCACTGGGCAAGAAAGAAGTTGGCCCTGCCGCCATAGAGATGCAGCCCCTCGATTTCAGAGAGAGCGGCAGCAACTCTTGTTCTCTCTCTGAAAATCAGCTCCCGAAGCTCCCTGTCAAATCCGTTGCACTGTAAAAGACGACCGGCGACCGATTCAGCAACCGAATTGACCGTCCATGGCTCCTTGTAGTCGAGCAGATGGCGAATGATTTCCGGATGTGCAACAACCGCCCCAAGCCGCAGGCCGGGCAGGGCATAGAATTTTGTGAGTGAGTGAATGACAATAACATTTTTCAGTGCATGCACCTTCCCCATGAGGGAGTTATCCGGAAAGGCAGCAGTAAACTGGATAAATGCCTCATCGACAATAAACCATTTCTCCGGAAAACGGCTTGCAAGGGCCATTACAATTTCCGGGGGGAGTTTGGTTCCGGTTGGATTATTGGGATTGGCTGCAAAAAAAGCATCGGCCTCTGCCAGCGCAGTGGCAAGTTCTTCAATGCCCGGCAGACGAAATCGGTTCTCTCTCTCCAGATGAATATAACTGATCTCGGTGCCGGCAACTCTGCCAGCCCGCTCATAGTCATAAAAAGAGGGCGAGAGCAGGAGCAGACGACGGATGCGAAGTGCTCGCGGAATGAGGTAGATCCCTTCAATGGCTCCGTTCAGCGGAAGCACCGAAGCCGGATTGAGTTCGAATTTCTCGGCATAAAAACGCCGTACACCGCGACCATCAATTGAGGGGTAGTGTCGGGGCTGCATATCATCAAACGAAAGTTCTCCGATTGGCGGAAAGAGAGGGCTGATATTGACACTGAAGTCAAGCACCTCGCGACCCTCGGCTCTCTCTTTGCCTGCCCGTGCACCACCGTGCTCATGATGAAAGAGTGTTTTCATGGAAGTGACCGATCAATAATACTGAAAACCTTGTCAAGATCAAGATTCAGGGTGAAGTGTTCGGCAAGACGCTCATAACTCTCCACACTCTCTTCGCTCTCCTGCCCTTGCGGCTGGCAGGAGGGCTCGGCACGGAGAAGAAACCACTCCTTTACCCCTCTTTCACTGAAAATACCATGAAAATAGGTTCCAAACACCTTTCCGTTACAACATACTGCCCCGTCAAGGTCTTTTTCCGGATTATTGTTCCGCTCCGAGAGCCGGATAAACGGTCCGCATGTACCCGAAACAGTGCTTCTGCCCATATGGATTTCGTATCCTGAAGCCGGAATATTGCTGTCAACAATGGTTCCTTTTACGTTTGCAAGGCATTTATCCCTTTCAAGCACGGTTTCAACATCAAGATAGCCGAGAGCCCGTGCAGTTCCGGGAGTGCCTTCAACACCATGAGGATCGGCAATCGAGTTGCCAAGCATCTGGTAACCGCCGCAGATACCCATGATGACTCCGCCATCCTCCCTGAATTTCCGGATTTCACTCTCCCATCCCAGACAGAGGAGCCAGCCAAGATCGCCACGCACATTTTTCGATCCGGGAAGAATGAGCGCCTTGTAACCCTTCAGGGATCTCGGGTAGTGGAGGTAGTGGAGCTCAACCCTCGAATCATGCTCCAGCGGCGACAGATCGGTAAAATTGGAGATGTGCGGAAAATAGATTGCGGCAACGCCGATCTTATCAGGGGAAGGAGCGCCCGCCGGATCAACTTTGGAGGAGAGGGGTACGGCATCTTCGGCATCAATGCTGAACCCCCTGAAGTAAGGAATAACACCGAGAACCGGAACGCCGGTCATAGCTTCAAGCATGGCAACGCCATCGCGGAAGAGGGAGATGTCTCCCCTGAAGCGGTTGATGATAACTCCCTTTACCAGAGCCCGGTCTTCGGGAGGAATAATGGCGAGTGTTCCGGCCACCTGCGCAAAGACGCCTCCCCTGTCAATATCGGCTACAAGAATGACCGCTGCTTTTGCCCTTCGTGCGGTTTTGAAATTGACAAAATCCCTCTCATAGAGATTCATCTCCGCACAGGATCCGGCACCTTCAATGACAACCAGCTCATGCTTCTTCATCAACCGGTCAAGACTTTCAAAAGCAGCCTCCGACCAGCGCTGAGTATTGCCGAAATACTCCCTCGCTGTCCGGTCGGTGCACACCTTTCCCTGAAGCACTACCTGGGCACCGGTATCGGAGTTGGGTTTCAGCAACACAGGATTCATATCGGCGGAGGGAGCAACACGTGCGGCTTCAGCCTGGGCTATCTGGGCGCGTCCGATTTCGAATCCGTCATGCGTGACGCCCGAGTTATTCGACATGTTCTGCGCCTTGAACGGGGCGACATCAATACCGGCATTGCTGAATATCCGGCAGAGGGCGGTCGCTACAATACTTTTGCCGACGTCAGAAGCGGTACCGAAGATCGCCAGAGCCCTTGATCTGTTTTCAATGCTTACCATGTTTCGTAATGAACAAGTGAATCGAGTTCCATTCTCGGCAGCCAGCCTGCCTGCTCAAGCTCCGGTGTTTGATGAAAAAAGCTGACATAGCCGACACAGAGCCAGGCGACAGGAACAATATGCTCTGGAATACCGAGTACTTCACGGATATGATCGTGATGAATGATACTGACCCAGCCGACACCGAGATTTTCCGCCCTTGCCGCAAGCCAGAGGTTCTGCACGGCACAGACCGAGCTGTAGAGATCCATCTCCGGGTTTGCTGTGCGACCGATCACCACCTCCCCGCTGCGCGTTCGGTCGCAGGTGATGCAGATACCAAGAGGGGATTCCATAATTCCCTCCAGCTTGAACGAGCGATACTGCTCCTGCTTATCTTCGCTGAACATTGCTGCAGCTTCGGCGTGAGCAACCTCAAAACCATCCCTGACCTTGCTGCGAACAGCACGATCCTTGATAACAATAAAATCCCAGGGCTGCATAAACCCTACGCTCGGCGCATGATGCGCCGCATCGAGAAGCCGCGAGATTACCTCCTCCGGTACCGGGTTTGCCAGGAACTGCCCCCGCACATCCCTCCGGCTGTAGATGACCTTGTAGAGTGCATCCCTTTCCTGTTCGCTAATGGTCATATTCATATCTATACTTTGGTTATTGACTTCAAAAGTTGCGCTCCTGCATTTTCCTCCATTTGAGCTCCTCTATAAATCGTCGTGTGCGGTTTGAGTGCGAGGCGGACGGAGCGCAGAAACCGGAATGTACAAGGAGTACTTGAGGATTTCGAGCACCGACCAACGAAGCAATCGGATCGCGTAACAGATTTATAGCGGTGCTCATTAAAAGGCAACCTTGACTCCTGCATAAGCCGACCTTCCCGGAGTTGCATAACCCCAGGCCTCTTCATACCAGGTATTGAACACATTGTCGATGCGACCGTACAATTCGACCTTTTCCGACAGATTGTATGACCCGTTCAGGTTAAGGAGAAAGTAGTCCGGAAGCTTGCCGACAGGTGTTCCGCTGCTATCCCTGGCTGATGCAACCTCTTTTCGTTCATCAACCCACTGCATACCGGCTCCAACAGCGGCTGATTTGCCGATGCGGTATCTGCCGGAGATGCCAACCTTGTTTTCAGGACGACGCACCAGCTGTACACCCAGAGGGTCTTCGGTTTTGTTATGGGTATAGTTCATGGCAAGCTGAAGGGCCCGGAGCGGCTGCCATTCAATGAAACTCTCTATGCCCCGTGATTTGGATGTTCCGGCAACCTGGGCATATTTCCATGTTACCATATCAAAATCGATCCTGTCGTCATAGACCGAACGGAACCAGGTAATCCCGGCCCGGAGGTTATCACGGAAGCGATGTTCGACTCCTGCATCAATGCCGGTGCTTGTTTCAGGCTTGAGGGTTTCCGAACCGTAATCCGAATAGAGCTGATAGAGTGAAGGGGCAAGAAAACCGGTACCGTAACTTGCCTTCAGAACGGTTTCGCCGATTCTGTATGACGGAGCTACCCTTGCCGTAACCTTACTGCCGAAAATCTCATTATCCTCATACCGGACTCCCGCTACCACTTTCAGATTATCAACACTCCATTGATCCTGCAGCCAGATATTTCCCGAGAGTACCGACTTGTCAATCAGGGGTGCTCCCCAGACAAAGTCATGATAGTTCATACTCTCATTTTTGCCGGATAAACCAACGGTCACCATATTGGCGTCAGTAACCTGCATATCGCCCTGCCAGCCGATCTCCTGCATCTTGCCGGTGAAGGTGTTTGTTTTAACGCCGTCGTTATCGAAATCGGTTCTCTCCTCATTGGTGAACTGCACGAAGAGCGTGTTTCCGATTACCTTTCCGCAATTTTTATAGGCAACCCTGCCGACATACTGACGGCTGTCATTATGCTGCTCCTTCATGCCTGCTGGATTTGCAACATAGGATGGCCAGACATAGGTAAACCGGTCGCCGGTATAGCCGTTGGCCGACTCATCATACCGTACCGAAGCGTCAGTATATCGGAATGTGGTTTCAAGGACCGATGAGGGTGCCAGCTCATAGGAGTAGGATCCGGAGAGCGTTGTATTTTCATAACCGTCCTTTTCACTGGTATTGCCGCTGTGCGGAATACGCGGATTGCGGTCGTCAGCAAACGAAAAACCATCCGATTTCAGACGGGCAAGTGAGAGTGAGTATGCCGATTTGCCGGTTTTTCCGCTCACGCTCCCGTTGATTTTATACGTCCCGTATGCACCCCCTTCGATACCGGCATAGGATTTCATGGGGCCATCGCCTTTTTTGGTCAGGATATTGATAACTCCGGCAGTGGCATTGCTTCCATAAAGCACACTGAGCGAGCCTCGGACAACCTCTATCTTTTCAACATTGTCGAGTGTAAGATTGGAGAGGCTCGCCGTACGGTTTGTCGTAGCCGGATCATTGACCGGCACACCGTCAATCAGTACGAGCGTGTTTTTGGCATCACCCCCGCGAATAAACAGGGATGTCATGGAGCCGGGACCGCCGTTGGCGGATACGTCAATACCTGCCACACCTTTGAGCAGATCTTCTACCGTGTGCTTTCCGGAAGCCCGGATCTCAGCCGAAGTAATGACCGTTACCGATGCACCTCCGGCGTTACTGATGGAGTTGATGGTTTTTGTGGCCGTCACGACGGTCTCTTCACCGGTAAAGTGTTTTGGCTGTTCATCAGCAAGCAGCCCTTTGCTGCTCAAGAGAGCAGCCATCACCACGAGAAATACTTTTTTGTTCATTGAAGGTGTAAACCTGTTTTCAGTTTTATAGAAATAAACTGACAGGGGTCTTTCAAAGGCGGCATGTAACCGAAATCGACACTGCCTGCTCAACAATTCCGCAACAGGTTTTTTGACGTTAACAGAGTGATAACCGTTCAATGAGGGTTGACGGTTAGGAAATATCAAAAAATGCCGTGCAAAAAGATCAAGCGGTGAGCAATGCAAAAGAAGTACAGCTTTGCCCCGACTATAACCCGTAGTCCGATCTTGTAATGCAAATAATAACTGGCAGGTCTCCTGACTATGACGGTCTCGATCGGTTCCGGCCTTCCCGCCGTTCCCCCTGGAGGAGAACATGCAGTGACCTGAACCTGCCACAAAGAGCGTGAGCATGTGGCCATGCCTCGCTTGTTGCGGTTACCGTTGTACAGTTGCGGGTACAGTTTACGATTCTCACGTAATTCCCTATTCTCCGGCTTTTAAGCCGGCACCAGCTACGACGAAAGAACAGTTGTAATGCCGACATAGATAAGAAATTCCCGGCAAAGAAACAAGCTTCATCAATCCCGAATATCCTTTGTAATGTATCTATGACGCAATATTATAGCGTAATTGTGCGGCTTAACCGGCAATGTTTTACGCTGTTTATAATCGCCCTAAAATATCCTCAATCCGCCCTCTTCTGTACCTGAACACCTCTTCAAGTCGCCGGGAAACAATGAGCGTGTTAACCATCTCGCCAAACAATCCCATCGGCAGGGCGTACTCAAGAGCGTCAACCATTTCTACACCTCCGGCTATCTCTCTGAAAGAGTGACGGTGATGCCAGTACTCATAAGGGCCTGAATTCTGGACATCCTCAAAAAAGAGGGGTTTCGAGACCTTGGTAATCTCTGTTTCCCACCTTACGGGAACCATCAGGAAGGGATAGAGCGTGTATGTGATGATCATGCCCTCGTAAATCAGCTTCTCACCTGTTCCGCCGGTTATGGTGACCATCATCTCGGGAGGAGTGATTCGGGCAAGATTTGCCGGATTGGAGAAAAAATCCCATGCCTCCCCAGTGGAGACCGGAAGCTGCTGAACATAAACAAGATTGTGAAACTCCACGTTATAAATAAACCTGTTCCTCTTTTCTGAAATGCATATAACCTCAATAATTCATGACGCCCAAAATTGGGGGTATTGCATTCCAAAAATAAGT